>JAUILM010000688.1 GCA_030432855.1 Bacteroidia bacterium | reverse complement strand
GATTGAAGATCATGGATATGGTTTGGTTACCTTTTTTAAGGTACCAGGGGACTTTTACTTACAGCTTTATCAGCCGAAGTACTAATTGGAGTAGATGGGTTATTATTGTGCAGTGAATTAAGTCTCTCATGGTCTTTCAAATTTGAAATAGTGAACGATGAAATATTATGAAAAAGAACTCAGGAAGATCAGGAAGTACTCTTATTCTAACCTGCAGCAAATTGAAACAGTAATACGCATTCGACAATACATAAATAGAAACTACGCTGGAAATCCGGATTTAAACTCACTTTCCTGTATCCATGGTACGTCCAAGTTTCACCTTCTCCGTCTGTTTAAAAGATACTATGGACAAACTCCCAAGCAATATCTTACCTACAAACGAATGGAAAGAGCCAGGCAATTGTTAAAATCAGGTAGGTCGGTGTCTCAAACCTGTTTTGAAGTAGGTTTTGATAGTCCCTGCTCGTTTAGTACACTATTTAAGAGATACTCTGGGCAAACTCCTTCCGATTTCAGAAAAGAGCAATTTTCACAAAGTCATTCTGAATGAAATTTGAAATCTTTGGAGCTTAGAAAACATAAGAGAAATGAGAGCAAGAGTTATAAGTATTATGGTTCTGGATCAGGAAAAGGCATTGCGCTTCTACACAGAAAAGTTAGGTTTTGTAAAGAAAGTAGATATGCCCGTCAGCGAAGATAGTCGTTGGCTGACTGTAGTGAGTCAGGAAGATCCGGATGGGCCGGAAATTCTTCTTGAACCCGCCCCGTTGCACTTCGAACCGGCAAAGGTGTTTCAAAAGTCCCTGGTCGATGCGGGTATACCGTACACTCAGTTTGAGTGCGATGATGTACAGGCAGAATATGATCGGTTACTTGCATTGGGTGTTGAGTTCAGTGTGAAACCCACTGAAATGGGCACGGTTAAGATTGCCGTTCTTGATGACACCTGCGGCAATTACATTCAGCTGGTGCAGATGCTTTAGCTAATAGGAGATATATTATGAGGTCGGTTATCATCATTTTATCATTTTTTGTGACTGAGCTAGTCTGCATACGGTCGAAGGCCCAAACACCCCACTGGCAAAGGCACACTATCGATGCCTCTTTAAGTGGAGCGGATGGCGTTAGACTTGCAGACATTAACAGAGATGGCCTACAGGATATTACAACTGGGTGGGAAGAAGGAGGTTTGACCAAAGTGTATCTACACCCTGGATATCATGAGGTGGAGAGGCCCTGGCCTGCAGTAATAGTAGGGGAAACCCCACAGGTAGAGGATGCTGTTTTTGTCGACGTCAATCAGGATGGCTATCTGGATGTGATCAGCAGTACGGAAGGCGATGAACAAATGATGTATGTGAGCTTTTCACCAGCCAATGTGGATAAGCTCCTGGATTCATCTGCGTGGAGAATGGAAGTAATTCCGGCATCAGCCGATGTCCATCGGTGGATGTTTGCCATCCCGGCACAGATCGATGGTCAGTTTGGCATTGATATCGTGGCTGGAGCAAAAAATAATGCAGCGAGCATCGGGTGGTTTCAGGCCCCGCGAAACCCAGAAGATCTTTCAGCCTGGGCCTGGTATCCGGTGGCACCAGTCACCTGGGTTATGTCTCTTTTTATTCGGGATATGGATCGGGATGGAGATTTAGATATTGTTACTTCCGATCGAAAACCTGGTGCAGTGAATGGTGTAAAATGGTTAGAAAATCCGGGACAAAAACTGGCTAATAATGAGGATTGGATGGCTCATCCCATGGCGGGCAATGGTGAAGAAGTTATGTTCATGGATATGATCGACCTGGATGGGGATGGCCTTGAAGATGCCATTGTCACCGAAAGAATGCATCAAAAAATCATTTTTATTAAACGCCTGGATAATTCGGGTTTACGATGGAAAAACTACTACATCGATATTCCCGAAATGACAGGCAGAGCCAAGGCAGTTAAAGTAGGGGATATAGACGGCGATGGAAGACTTGACTTGGTACATACTACCAACACGGAAGGAGTTCCCGGAAAATCCGGTGTTATCTGGGGGGCTTACAAAAAGGAGGTGACAGATAATGAATGGACCTGGCATGATATCAGCGGACTGGAGGGTTATAAATTTGATCGCATTGAGTTAATAGATCTGGATGGCGATGGGGATTTAGACGTCCTCACCTGCGAAGAAAATTATGGTAAAAATAGTGAAGGGCTGGGTGTCATTTGGTACGAAAACCCAGCCCACTAAAACTTAGACCTCCCCGGTCACTAATAGATAGCCACTTTCTTTACTTCTCCGGCAACTCCCAATACCGATTAAGTGCCTCAGCAATTTGTGTACGTGCTACGTCACCACTTATGATTCCATTATGGCGCCAGAGAATGTCGCCTCCGGGTGCTACCAATACAGTATGGGGGATCGGTCCCGGCCATTCCGGATCCAGTACAGCTCCTAAAGCATCCTGATTACTGTCCGTAAACAAATAGTGGTTAGTCATACGACCATCCTCCTTAATGCGTTTTTTCGCCCGGTCAGTAGGTCCTGCTCCATAATTCTTTAAAAAATCAAGTGCTTTGGCTTCATGTTTGGGATCATCCAGACTAATGGTAACAAAGTCAAATCCGCGCATATCAAACTGACGTGAAATAGAAACCAATTCAGGAAATTCGTCTACGCAAGGCACGCACCATGTAGCCCAGACATTAAATAGACGATAATTATCACTTTTATTGGCTTTTAAAGCAGCAACGCCCGCAGCATCAATTGGCTCGATCGATACGGGTAACTTTGTCCATGACTCCATGATGGCTACGTTGTTTGCACGCTTTTCCCGCCATTTAGTTGAGCACCCATGAGGCTTGGTTCGGGGTACGGAGACTTCCTTGCCAGCAAGCATTTCCTCGAGAGCGTTTCGAGCATCCGGTGATTTGACGGTATGCTCGGGTTCGTATCGTGAATCATCAAATCGACCAGCATATCTCAATCTACGCTCTTTGTCAAATAGAAATACATGTGGTGTCGCCAGACAGCCATACGCACGGGCTACTGCTTGTGTTTCTCCATCATAGATGTACGGAAACTCCCAACCATTCATTTCAGCGTAAGGCTTCATATCTTCAAATGAATCGTCAAACTCTCCAAAGCCCAGTTCATCAATTCGTAACCCCTCCGGGTGATTGGGATTTATAGCCACAATACCAAAATTGCGATCACTAAAATCTGCGATGAGCTTTTGCAATCGCTTTTCGATAGAATGCGATGTGGGACAGTGATTAGAAGTGAATAATACCATCAATACTTCAAATTCAGCAAAGTCATTCAGTGTGTAATTCCGGCCGTCAATACCAGGAAGATCAAAATCCGGTGCCTTAGCACCCAACTCAAGCGTTTGAAATCCGGCAGGGTTTCCATTTTCATCAAGTAAAGACTCCTTCTGAGCCACAGTAGAAGCTATCATTAGGGCAACAAATGATAGAGTGGATGTTATTCTGAATAGCAAACTGGTGTTTTTCATAGCATGATTAATAAAGTGAATAATTAAATAACAATAGTTGCGAAAAAACTAACGAATAGTCTCCTGGGACTATCGCCGAGTCTGATTTAATGTGTGAGCGGTTCGGATGATTCAGACTACGCTATTGAATATAAGCAATTTCAGCTGATCCTGATACATCGAGTATAGTGCAGGTCCAACGCACCAGGTTTTAGAATCA
>JAUILM010000687.1 GCA_030432855.1 Bacteroidia bacterium | reverse complement strand
TCCTCCGCAGCCCAGTCTGACGTTGGCAGTTCCTCAGCTATGGTATCCTCATACGTGTCTACCGACCGGTCATCAGCTTCCTCTAATGCTTCAAAAACAGCTTCATGGATATCAGTTTCTGTAGGGTTTTCTTCTTTGCCGGTCAGAGTATCTACCTCCGCTAAAGCCTCTTCTGTAACGTCTACTGGTTCGTTTATTTCTTCTTCTACTTGAGCCTGTAAATCAGCCCTGGCATCTTCCGTGCTGAACTCGTCACTGATATCCGCCAATTCCTCATCGGGGGCAAGTTGCTCCTCTATTACTTCCTCGTCTTCGGTATCTGGGTCTACCCAGGTGGTCTCCGTGGACTGGACTGGCTCCTCTATTTTTTCCAGGGCCTCTGGGGTAGGAAACTCATCGTCCTCGTAATGATCAGTGGCCACAAGTTCAGGATCGATCAGCTGACGATCATCCTGTAGTCCAATGTCCTCGGGTACTGACTGCTCTGCAAGTGCCTCCAGGTGCTCAGCACCGTACGCATCTGACCTGCGCAGATTTTGCAGTTTATTCATCCATTCCCCCAGTTTTTTTCGGTCGGGAATATAGAGTGCTGCTTTTTCCAGCAGATCCTGACTGACAATACCATTGTCCAGATGATCTTTGATGGCGAGAAGGAGATGTAGATGAGCACTATAAGGATACTTAACCACCAGCGTTTGCAGTACTCCCTTATCCACCTGCTTTAGAGCTCCAGGATGTGTAAGGTAAAACGACAATGGCTGACCATTGATTAAAGTGGGTTCCTTATATGTCATAACGTTCGACATTACCAATTGGTAAATGCTTTATTAAAAATATCTTCTGTCAATTGCTTGAAAATTGACTCTATTAATCCATCCTGCACATCCAGCAAATTTTCATCTCTACTGTAGTCATTATAGAATGAAAAGGAGCTTTCCCAGTTTTCTTCTTCGTCAAGGCGGTATTCATACTTTATACGAACCGCAATCTCAAGTCGGCTGAAGGCCGTCACCTCACCCGGTTGCGGTGCCACGGATGTCACGGCAAATCGAGTGACTTCTCCGGAAAACGAAATGTCCGGATCGATATCGGAGAAGTTGAGCCTTGACTCATTGAGAAGTTTTTGCTTCAACGTCTCACTAAACTGGAGTCCGATATCTGCAGGGGCACTCGGTACTCTTGTTGCCAATTCCGAAACGAAAAAAGTCTCTGCCTCGGTTGGAATACTAATACCACGAAATGAGTAACAACCTGTCAGCTGCAACCAACACATTAAAATACATCCAATAAGTATGCCTATATGTCTTGATGTGTTCAAATTCCGCTATTGTAGTTCGTATTGTTTAATTTTTCTATATAAAGTCCTTTCGGATATACCCAGATCCCGGGCCGCATCTTTTCTTCTTCCCTTGTGTTTCTTCAATGCTTTCTTGATCAGGTCTCTTTCCATGTCCTCAATCGAAAGATTTTCATCCACTTCCTCCATCTGTGCATAGTCGACTGCTGCCTGATGACCCAGTACAATCGGCTTGCTCAAATCCGGGGGAGGACTTGTCACTGGCATCACTTCTTCTAATCGATCATCAGTCGTCTGTGACGGACTGGGTAGCTCTTTCCGCACAGCAAACGAGCTTTCACTTCTATCTACACCCGAACTGGCCAGTTGTTGCAATTGATTTTCAGAAACACTCAGATTATTTTTTCGGATCAGCTCGAAAATTAATGATTTCAGGTCATTTAGATCGGACTTCATATCAAACAGGAGCTTGTAAAGTATCTCACGCTCCTGCATGTTTTCACCATCACCACCATTTGATCGGAGCGCCGGCAATTGACTATTTCGAATGTCAGGAATGAATGCCTTCAGCGTTAGGGCATCAATTTCCCGCTCCTCTGTCAGTACAGAGATCTGCTCTGCTACATTCTTAAGCTCCCGGATGTTGCCAGGCCAGTGGTATCTTTCCAACAATAACTTGGCATCGTCCGTCAACGAGATGGGCTGCGTCCGATACTTCTCTGCGAAATCCACCGTAAATTTTCGGAATAACATGTAAATGTCTTCCGTGCGATATCGCAAGGCCGGTACGTGAATGGGTACCGTACTTAGCCGATAATATAGGTCTTCCCGAAACTTGCCTGCTTTTACCCGGTCCAAAAGGTCAATGTTGGTAGCGGCTATGACGCGCACATCTGTCTTAAGGACCTTGCTGGACCCTACCCTTAGAAATTCCCCACTTTCCAGAATACGCAGGAGGAAGGCCTGTGTATCCAGGGGCATTTCACTGATTTCATCCAGGAAAATGGTCCCTCCGTTTACTGTTTCGAAGTATCCTTTACGTTCGCTGGTAGCTCCGGTAAAAGCTCCTTTTTCGTGTCCGAATAATTCGGAGTTGATCGTCCCTTCCGGTATAGCACCGCAGTTGATGGCAATCAGGGTACTATGCTTTCGGGGACTTATGGCATGGATGATCTTCGAAAAGGCTTCCTTTCCCACACCACTTTCACCAGCAATCAGCACGGAAAGTTCGGTTGGTGCAACACGAACAGCGGTAGCCAATGCATTGTCCAGCGCTGCCGATCGGCCGATAATTCCAAAACGTTGCTTGATTGCCTGTATGTTCATGCTTATGCGTCTGCAGTGACAGGTTTGTAAATCTTACCCAGGAGGGTTGCACTGGTCGCATCACTAATTTCAACCTCTACATAGTCGCCAGGAGTCAGCTGGCCTTCCTTGGGAAATACCACCATCTTATTTTGAGAAGTCCTTCCCTTAAAATGAGCGGATGAACGCTTAGAGTCTCCCTCAATCAGGACCTTACGGACTTTGCCTATCTCGGATTGATTTCTTTCTATCGATATTTTGTTCTGCAATTGAATGATCTCGCTAAGTCTCCGCTTCTTTACGTCTTCCGGGATATCGTCCGGATACTTCTTGGCAGCCAGAGTGCCTGGTCTTTCCGAATAGATGAACATATAGGACATGCTATACTGGGCGTAAGACATCATGGATAGTGTATCCTGATGTTCTTCCTCCGTCTCTGTACAAAACCCTGCGATCACATCCGATGAAATGGCGCAATCGGGAACAAGTTCACGTATTCTGTCAATTTTTTGCTTGTACCAGGGGCGGTCATAGGTACGATTCATTAGCTTGAGTACCCGGCTATTACCGGATTGTACCGGGAGGTGGATGTAATTGCAGATGTTTTCATATCTGGCCATGGCCAGTAGCACTTCATCAGTTATATCCTTTGGATGTGACGTGGAAAAACGAATACGGAGATCCGGATGTATCTGGGCAACCATCTCGAGTAGCGTAGCAAAAGTGACAATCTCGTCCATTCCTTCATGATCCCAGCGATAAGAGTCCACATTCTGCCCTAATAGTGTTACTTCACGATAGCCACGTTGGAAGAGGTCCTCAGCTTCTGCCACAATACTGTATGGATCGCGACTCCGTTCTCGTCCCCGGGTAAAAGGTACTACACAAAAAGAGCACATATTGTCACAACCCCGCATGATGGAAATGAAGGCCGTGACGCCATTGCTGTCTAAGCGAACCGGGCTGATATCGGCATAAGTTTCTTCGCGTGACAAAAACACATTGACGCCTTTGTCACCATCTTCAGCTCCTGCTATTAATGTGGGTAACGAGCGGTAGGCATCCGGCCCCACGACCATATCAACTAGTTTTTCCTCTTCCAGAAACTTTGTT
>JAUILM010000686.1 GCA_030432855.1 Bacteroidia bacterium | reverse complement strand
TGATCGGCATAAACTTCTCGCCCTTTACTCTCTATCTCAAAATGAAAATCCCCACTGGGAATGCAGTGAGGATTCTTTTTTTGTGGTCCCACAAGGGCTCGAACCTTGGACCCCCTGATTATGAGTCAGGTGCTCTAACCAACTGAGCTATGGGACCCCTCTGATGAGGTGATGCAAAGGTATAATTTCTCTCTTATTTTTACACTGATTCATTATTTCATATCACAGCTAATCTTTTAACGCCCTTATGCAAGCATTGGAGAAATACCATAAGTATTTGATTGATGAAACCAAACGCAGACTGATCGATGAATGTCAGGAGCGAACCCTAAAATGTCTGGACTTTCTCACAGAAGAGGAGATCTGGTACCGTCCGAATGATCAAAGCAACTCTGTGGGGAATCTGGTTTTGCATTTGTGTGGGAATGTGAAACAATGGCTACATGCGACTATAGGTGGTGAAAAAGACATTCGTACCCGACAAGCTGAGTTTGATGAGCGCGGTCCACTGCCAAAAGACTCCCTGAAAGAAATGGTTATAGAATTGATGCAAAAGTCTGCTGATATATTAGATGATTGTACTCCCGAAGACCTGCTATGCATATACAGGGTGCAGGGCTTTGAAGAAAATGGTGTCGGTATACTGATACATGTCACGGAGCACTTCTCTTATCACGTGGGTCAGATTACCTATTTCGTAAAGGCGCATAAGTCCATGGATGTCGGATACTATGAGGGTATGGATCTGGACAAGACGGATTAACCTCCTGCCAATCGATCCGGATTGTCCTTGATAAACGATTTCCAGTCTCTGCCATTACCGGCTCCGGAAGAAAGCGGATTCTTCTTCTGAAAATGATGACAGATAGCCGTGGCCAGCGCATCTGTGGCATCCAGTAGTTTTCGGTCGATCTTATCTCTGATCAATTGATCTACCAGGGCAGCGACTTGTTCCTTGGAAGCATTACCATTTCCAGTTACCGCCAATTTTATCTTTTTGGGAGAATACTCTTTTACGACCAGTTCTTTCTGTAAGGCAGCTGCGATAGCTACACCCTGAGCCCTACCCAACTTGAGCATCGATTGCACATTCTTACCAAAGAATGGAGCCTCAATCGCCATTTCATCGGGTTGGAATCCATCTATAATGCGCTGAATTTTTAGAAAAATCTGATGCAACTTCTCCTGGTGAGAAGCCAGACGACTTAATTTGAAGACACCATGCACCAGTAGGTGAATCTGCTTTTTTCTAATCTCAATGACTGCATATCCAAGATTATTGGTGCCAGGATCTATGCCTAATATTCTCATCTCTACGAAGTGTCTCGCAATATATTAAAATTGATCACCATGTGATACACTTGCAAAAAAAGACTAAAGTAAATTTAATGTTAGGCCGTTTGCGGAAGATTGTTAACTTTGCTGCAGTTTGAATCACTATAGGTGCAGTTCAAACACTCAAATCTGTATGTAGAAAGGGTATGGTCACCGGCCATACCTTTTTTTTCGCAGACAGCATCCTGCCTTGATTTTGGTTGTTCCTACCATAGATTCTTCCCGATCATTAGCATTTCCTTAAACCTTTTTGTGAACTTGACAACCGTCCTGGTAGTTGAATGATACAGAATAAAGTAAGATAGGATATCGTTATCGGCATGGATATGGATACAAGAAAATTACCAACTAGTACTAAATAATGAAAGCTATGAAGTCTGCAAAATGGTTGACCATAGTCTCACTCTTTATACTGACCAGCTGGGCACATCCATCAGTTGATAGTACACTGGATACAGTTGCTCCAGAGCTTTCGGTCTGTTCCACTTCTAACGATGTATTCACGCAGGGAGAGGAAATGGTCTATAAGATTTACTACAACCTGGGATTTGTCTGGATTGCAGCTGGTGAAGTTGTTTTCAGAGTACATGAAGACCAGGGAAATCAATACCACATCTCAGCAGTGGGCAGGACACTCAAATCCTACGATTGGATATTTAAGGTCAGAGATTACTACGATAGCTATATTGACAAAGAAACTATGCTGCCAACACGGACTATCCGCAAAGTACACGAAGGGAAATACCGGCTATTCGATGATGTGCGATATGATCGATCCAAAGAAGTAGTTCATTCCCGAAAAGGAAAAACGGAATCGGATGTAAATGAAGAAGCGATGCCCATTGAAGCTTGTACGCACGACATTTTGTCCAGCATCTATATGATGCGTAATATTGATTTTCAATCACAACAGGAAGGCACAAACCTGCCTCTCAAGATCTATTTGGATCGAAAGATATATCCCCTTGATATCGTGTACAAGGGGAAACGTATGGAGAAGAGAATCAAGGGACACGGCAAATCCAGTACCTTACTTTTTCAGCCGGAAGTTGTGGTGGGCGAGGTTTTTAAAGACAATGATGGCATGAAAGTCTGGGTATCTGATGATGAAAACAGAATTCCACTGATGATTGAATCTCCTATCTCTGTCGGATCTGTCAAGGCAGTATTGAAATCATACAAGGGATTAAAGCACCCTGCATCCTACTAGCCTCATGAAAAAACTGATCTGGGGCATTGCGTTGGTGGCTGCTTTCGTAGGCGGAATACTTATATCAAATAATTTCAACCTCCTCAACTATAAGCAACACGTGCATGAGGAAGCCCAGGTGCTTCTCTCCAGAATCGAAAAGGTGTCTAAATTGGTGACGGTAGATGGATACTTCTCAGAAGTATATGATTACAAGGATTACTATGGTTATGACTGGAAAATCTTTCGAAAAAAAGCTTTGATACGCGTCAAGGCAAAAGTCTCGGTTGGATATGATCTTGAAAACATCTCAGTGGAAGTAGATGAGTCTTCCAGGACTATAAGCATAGGTGGATTGCCTGAACCGACGATCCTTAGTATCGATCACGACCTCGATTATTATGACCTTTCAGAAGGTACCTTTAATTCCTTTAGTACAGCAGACCTTACCAAATTACAGGATCAGGCAAAAAGCTATATTGCGGCCAAAGCAGAGAATAGTGACTTAATAAATCAGGCCGAAGAACGAGGTCAGGAAATATTGCAGTCAATAGCCTGGATGGTTGAGTCACATGGCTGGAACTTGACAGTACATGAGAAAGAGATAGTAGAGAATGAGAGAGATTAGTAGAGAGCTTCTACAGGAATGGATGGATGCCAAGAGAGAGTTTGTCTTGATTGACGTCAGAGAACCCCGGGAACATGAAAGTCACAATATCGGAGGTCAGCTAATCCCCCTATCTGATATAAATAAACCCCTCGATCTACTCAAAACAGATCTACCGGTGGTCGTCTATTGTCGAAAAGGCATCCGAAGTCAGATTGCCATACAGCGGTGGCAAAGAAGATATCCCTCTACAGAATTCTTTAATCTCAAGGCTGGAATTAGCGACTCTTAGTCTGTAAGTACTTAGACGACTGGTTTGCACTTTTAAAAGCTATTGTTAACTTCAACGATTCTGTGTCAAATCAAATGAAGTATGAATTCGAACAATGGATTTTTTGGTCATCCGACAGGTCTTTCCACCTTATTTTTCACAGAATTTTGGGAGCGGTTTTCCTATTATGGCATGCGCGCCATACTTATCCTCTTTATGACCACAGAGGCCGCGCAGGAAGGACTTGGACTTGACACAGAAACCGCGGGTGCGGCATATGGTCTATATACGGCTGCAGTGTATCTTCTATCCTT
>JAUILM010000685.1 GCA_030432855.1 Bacteroidia bacterium | reverse complement strand
TCTTGAAGAAAGTCAGGTGATGGATATAGCTAGTTGGCTATGTGATGTGTACGGTCCCAGATTGACAGGATCACCCATGTTAGATAAAGCCACAAGTTGGGCCTTAGAAAAGCTTGAAAGCTGGGACCTACAAAACATTCATCTCGATGATTGGGGACCCTTTGGCAGGGGATGGGAACTGGAGCACTTCGAAATGCACATGACTTCTCCGCAATACAGTCAGCTGATAGCATATCCCAAAGCCTGGTCTCCTTCTACAGAAGGATTGCTGGAAGGAGAAGTAATCTATTTTGATGCCAATAACGAGCAAGAGCTTCGTAAGTATAAAGGCAAACTGGGTGGTAAATTCATCCTATTAGATCCTCCCCGAGAATTGAGAGAACATTTTGATGGTGATGCGGAAAGGCTTGATAGTGATGATTTACTTTCACTCGCTAACAAACCGCTACCTCCACCCCGACGAGATCGACGCTATCGCAGGAGTGGGGCAGACTTCAGTAATGCCATGTGGGAGTTATTTGAAAGTGAAAAACCATTGGCAGTTCTGGGCCGGAGTTATAAAGGTGATCTGGGGACGATTTTCGTCAGTGGTGCGCGTGCCGTTTCAGGACGTGCTCAGGATCCGGATGCCGTTGTCCTCCCTCAAGTGACACTCAGTGCAGAGCAATACAATCGGATATTTCGTTTGTTAGATAAGGACATCCCTGTGTCACTGTCTTTTGAAATGAAAAGCCGATACACAAATCCGGATGGAATGGAACATAACATCATTGCCGAGATACCCGGAACGGATCTTAAGGATGAAATCGTAATGTTTGGTGCCCACTTCGACTCCTGGCACACAGGAACCGGGGCGACCGACAATGGAGCCGGCTCAGCTGTAATGATGGAGGTAGCCAGGGTGATCCAGGAAACAATCAAGGCCACAGGAATCCAACCCAGAAGAACCCTTAGACTGGCACTATGGACTGGAGAAGAACAAGGGATTTATGGCTCGAGGGCCTATGTGCGCGAGCACTATGCCGATACTGATGAATATGGCAATGCGCGTGCGGTAGATGCATCATCAGAAAGTATTTCAGCCTACTATAACCTGGATAATGGTACCGGGAAAATCCGTGGCATACATCTACAGGGTAATGCAGATGCCTCAGGAATCTTCAGATCCTGGCTTGATGAATTTGAAGATTTGGAAGCAAACACGATTACTTTGGGAAATACCGGAGGTACCGATCATCTGGCATTTGACGCTGTAGGAATACCTGGTTTTCAATTCATTCAGGATCCAATAGCCTATGGATCCAGGACTCACCATAGTAATATGGATACATATGACCACCTGGTGGAAGATGATCTCAAACAGGCCTCCGCCATCATCGCCTCACTGGTACTTCATACGGCCCTTAGAGACGAAATGATTCCCCGAAAACAGATGGAAACAGAATAATCTACCTAAAGACAATTAATCATGAAACTTTTGACGCAACTTCTTTTCTCACTTCTTTGTCTCACATTTCTCGCCTGCCAACCTGCCACAGAAGAAACACAGGCTACTCCTGCATATGCCGTAGCAGCCGATGATGATCATTTGACATTGCCTGATCAATTTGATGCTGTTGTTGTAGTAGATTCTCTGGGAAGAGGCAGACATCTAGCTGTGCGGGACAATGGTGACATCTTCGTACACCTGAGTAATCGTACTGAAGACGAAAAAGCAATTGTAGTCTTGAGAGACACAACCGGGGACGGTGTAGCGGATATAAGAGCAAATTATGGTGACTATCCGGGTACTGGAATCGAGATCCATAAGAACCACTTGTATTTTGCTTCCAAGAGTAGAATATACAGAGCGCCTCTGGAAGGTGACAACCTTCTACCTTCCAATGAAATTGATACCATTGCTAAATTGGAAGGAGGTGAAGGAGGTCACTCTGAAAAGACCTTCACTTTTGATGACAGTGGGAGCATGTATGTAAATGTCGGATCGCTGTCCAACGCATGCCAGAAAGAACGAAGAACTGCAGGATCTAAGGGCGTCATGCCCTGTGTAGAGCTGGAAACACGCGGAGGTATCTGGCGATTTAGCGATGAGGCTTTAAACCAGGAGCAGACACTTGACATGCGATATGCTACCGGGATTCGAAATGCAGTGGCTATCAACTGGGATCCAATGTCTGATCACCTCTATGTGGCACAGCATGGAAGAGATGATCTTCATAGATTCTGGCCGGATCTATTCACCGAGGATCAAAATGTAAATCTGCCGGCAGAAGAATTTATGTTAGTGAATGAAGGTGATGATTTCGGATGGCCCTACTGCTATTATGATCAAAATCAAGGACAGCGGTTTCTCAATCCCGAATATGGAGGTGACGGTAGCATTGTAGAGCAATGCTCTGATGCCAAGACTCCCCTCGTGGGTTTCCCCGGACACTGGGGGCCCAATGACCTTTTATTCTATCAGGGAGATCAGTTTCCTGAAAAGTACAAGGGAGGTGCATTCATCGCATTCCACGGATCCTGGAATCGTCTGGGACATGCGCAGGATGGCTTTCGTGTGGTCTTTGTACCTATGAAAGATGGACAGGTGACGGGTGACTACGAAGTCTTTGCCGATGCATTCATTGGTGCTGATGAAATCAACTCTCCGGGAGAAGCTAAATATCGTCCTTGTGGTCTGGCAGAAGGCCCGGATGGATCATTATATATCTGCGACTCGATGAAGGGAAGAATCTGGCGTATAGTATATAATCCAGAGGTTTCTATCTAGAGAATGTATAACTGAAGCTGATCTGTCGAACAATCTTTCCGATCAATTGAGATTGCTGATTTTCGACATGATAGCATCTGAATAACTGAATAATTTATTCATGTCGAGTCAGTAACATATATATAGACTTAATATATGTGAGTTGTCGATATTATCCTGGAGAGATCTCGTCTTACCAGAATCAAGATCGTATCTTACATGCCATTGTTGACGCCCCCTCAACTGTCCAGGAACCAATGAATCGCATTAATCGGGGAAAGCTTACACAGATCTCTTATGGCGCTTACTACAGTTGTCATGCAGGATTATATCGGATGTTCTCTCTCGTATTCAGGATATTGTTCTTCATAAGTAATTTTGATATGAAACATCGCCAGGCCAATTGGCGCCCTAATAGGGCGTTGATGTCCACAGTTCTGGTGTGGGTACTGCTGATAAATTTGAGTAGTGGCCAATCCAATAACACAATCCCTGATATAAGTGCAAATGGAAAAGGTGAGACTACCTACCAAAGATTGACGGATGAGCGGGTGCACTCGATCACAGAATGGGAGCAACTGAGGTGGCACTTAAAGCAAAACATGCTAGCCGTCATGGGTCCTTTGCCCTTGCGATCGACTTCTCAAGATAAGGTTACTACAAAGGTCATTGATACTGTCTATGAAAAGGCTTTTACCCGGTATTCCCTAAAAATTCCCACCGCAGAAGAAATATGGATACCCGCAAATCTCTACCTACCTAAAAGAATGGGTACAGATGGCAAATCACCCGGAATGTTGGCACTGCATCCCACCGGAAAAATCGGAAAAGAAATCGTGGATGGTCAGGGAAAAACCAATAGAGGATATGCACGGGAATTGGCAGAACGAGGATATGTAGTCATTGCTCCAGACTATCCAAGCTTTGGTGACTTTAGTGACTATGACTTTAGTGATGACCCATATGAGT
>JAUILM010000684.1 GCA_030432855.1 Bacteroidia bacterium | reverse complement strand
GGTGGCAATCACAATTGGAGGTCCGGGTGCCACCTTCTGGATGATTATTGCCGGACTACTGGGTATGTCGTCAAAATTTGTGGAATGTACTTTAGGCGTAAAATACCGAGACATCGATAGTGACGGCCGGGTATACGGAGGTCCCATGTACTACCTTTCCAAGGGTCTCAATGAAGATGGAAAAAGTTGGCTGGGGAAAATTCTCGCAGGCACTTTTGCGATACTATGTGTGGGTGCCTCACTGGGAGGCGGCAACGCCTTCCAATCCAACCAGGCTGCTGCCCAGATCATCGAAAGATTTGGCGTTAGTGGTTCTGCTTCCGGCACTATCCTGGGAATAATCTTCGCCATCATTGTAGGCATTGTGATCATCGGAGGTATCAAGCGGATAGCCACCGTCACAGAGAAAGTGGTACCTATCATGGCGGTGCTATACGTCGCTGCTGCTCTGTTTATTATTCTTTCAAACATCTCTCACGTAGATGATGCCTTTTCACTCATCATCACTGAAGCGTTTTCACCGCGTGCTACCCTGACCGGAGGCGTCATTGGAGTGATGATACAGGGATTTCGTCGGGCAGCCTTTTCAAACGAAGCGGGTGCCGGCTCGGCAGCCATTGCTCATTCTGCCGTCAACACAAAATTTCCTGCCTCCGAGGGCCTGGTGGCTCTGCTGGAACCCTTCATTGACACCGTTGTCATATGTACTATGACCGCACTGGTGATTATAATTTTTAATGTGCCCGGAGTTTTCGACTACGGCGATGTTATCAATAATGAAGCACTATTACTCAGCACCGGTGAACGCATTGGAGGAGTGAATCTAACATCGATGGCCTTTGATAGCGCCATACCCGGATTTTCCTATGTATTGGCCATTGCAGTGATCTTGTTTGCCATTTCCACCATGCTATCGTGGTCGTACTATGGGCTGCAGGCCTGGAAATATCTCTTTGGTAAAAGCAAAGGTGCTGATCTTACATTCAAGATATTATTTCTTTTGTTCACGGTGTTGGGTTCGGCGGTCACCTTGGATGCAGTCATTCGATTTTCGGACGCTATGATTTTGGCGCTTGTTTTTCCCAATATGATAGGTCTTTTATTTTTATTTCCTAAAGTTAAATCCGAATTACAAGGTTATTTATTGGCTATTCAGGGAAGGAAAACGGCTTTTAATAAATAGATACGGCTCCGTTGATTCTGGTGCCGGGTGCCAGGTGCCGGGTACCAGGTACCGGGTACAGGGTACAGGGTACCGGGAATTTTTAATAAATAGATACCTCTCCGTCTGAAATGGTAGCGAGTACGGGATTTTTTTTAATAAATAGGAAACTGCCTCCCATAATTCATGTGGGCGGGGCTCCCCGGATTAGAAGCGTAGCGACAAACCTTCGCGCGGCTTCGGTTAGTGCGATAAACAGGCATCCTTCGCCCTGAGGGCTTCGGATTCCAAAGAGGCCGGGGGTAAGGGCGAGCAAGAATAAGCCGGATCTTTAATAGATTTTCACGTCTCCATATGAATCGCAGCTAGTAACCTATGCTGGAGTTTCGGTTATCCCTGAGCATGGGTTTCGTATAAAACATATACGTCTGACAGATATAATTAACAGACCCCCGGCCCCTGTTTTTCCTCCGCTGCCCTGCAGAATAAACCGGGGAGCGACCCTAATTAACTTTTCGGCTTTAAAATGGATGCGATATCCGGATCCCCCGCAATAGCTTCAGTTACAGAGTGTACCAAGACTGTTTGAATAATAGGATCAGAAGACCTGAAATTCTTGCGGGCGGGGCTCTCCGGATTAGCAGTAGGCGAGCAACCTCTGCTCGCGCTACGGTTGCCACTGAAAATCAGGCATCATTCGCCCTGAGGGCTTCGGATTCCAAAGAGGCCGGGGGTAAGGGCGAGCCAAAAAATATCCATTAATAAATAGATACGACTACGTTGATTCTCGTACCGGGTGCCGGGTGCCGGGATTTTTTTCAGGAGAAGACACCTATATTAACTTCCGGCATCCAACTCCCCACACCCACCGAGTTAAATAATGCATTTCCTACTCGAGATCACTAAGTAGTTATTTCTCAACAAACAACCGTTTGTCAAAGGAAAAAGGATCAACACTTAAAACCTGAACATTGTGCTGAAATGCAGGAAACGACGGATTCAAAAGAAAATTAAATTCACCCGGAATGATGGCAGAAGGCACCTTCAATAAGAGACATTCCTGCTCAAAATAAAAAGAATCTCCAATGACTTGTGTGGATTGGGAGGGAGGTATCTGACTCCAATTGGCAGGAAGCATCTCGGGATCAAATGTCTGGATTTTACTTTTTTCAGAAACATTGATGGTTACAATGACATATCCTACGGGGTTTAATCCAAGCGGTAAATGTACGGCCACTTCCAAAGCAGCCAGCGCTCTTGTGGCAGAAGAATACACTAAGGGTACTCCCTTACTATTCCAGCGACCTCCGGCAATACGGGCCCCGGTACCTGTTAAATCTGTACCATATTTTTCACGGCAAATGCGAAATACCTGCATCTACTTAAGCAAGTACACCATGCTCAATGCGAATAAGCACATCTCTGATATATTGAATACCAAAGGAATTATCAAGATAGTCAAGTGGTCGAACGCCGCCAAGTGCTACATTTTCCAGGGATAGCCATTTTCCAAATCGAACCATATCACCCAATACCTCAGCTCCAAACCTGCTGAGGAAGAGGATCTCGAGAATCTTTTCTGACTGAGTAATCTCAAATCGCTTATGCTCCTTTTTGTAGCGATGTAGGGTACGATCCGATATGTGTAAGATACGGGACCAATCACTTATCTCAAGAGGTAATCCATCGGCAATCTCCTCAAACTCTTCGTAACTTATACCATCCCGGACTTGCTCCATGATATTCACTACATCACTGGCAGTAGCATTATAAGCTACACCAGGTTCTTGTGATTTATCTTCCATTAGTAAAGCCTCTTTGTATCGTTCAAAAATACAATAAAGACACTATAAAGTCAAATGTCTATTTCAATTAGACATTTGTCATCCATTTGTCCAACGCCCTGCGTGTTTGCGCCTGCAACTTCCGCCTGAAAAAGGCCGTACCTCCGAGGAGCCTCCCCTTCCATCCCATAGCTTGAGCGGCCCACCGATGCAGATTGAAATGATCATTATGCTTAATGATTAATCCATCTTGAAATATAAAAGAAGCATCGATGATATTATGAATCTTTCGTCCGGTCTGGCTAAATGTATAGGTTGCCTCCCAATGCGCAGTGCCTTTATGAGCATCGGTTTTTATATCAGAAAAAACGATGCTAAGGTCCTTTCCCCGGGTGCAAAGCATCTCCCACATGGCTGAAACCTCAGCACCTTTTAAAAGGCCAAATGCAGGATCATGAAATTCAACATCAGGATGATAACAACTTGCCATTGTCTCAGCATCCCGTTTTTGAAATGCTTCATAAAACTTAATTAATAACTGATCATTCATTCCTTTAAAATACCTATTACTAGGCATAATCACTTGTCTTTACAAGAAGACGATAACAAAAGAATCACTGCAGCACTAAATAAAGTGAATTTTCATGAATTCCTGTTTTTAATCCGGGTTTGGTGTGGTTCTTGATATATCAGCAGCAGACGTAAATGTACTGGTCCCATGAGAACGATAACTATACTCGTACTGCTTTTAGCAGTAGAGAACCTAGTTATTT
>JAUILM010000683.1 GCA_030432855.1 Bacteroidia bacterium | reverse complement strand
ATCATCCCCCAAAGTTTTCCGCTCCGCTACAAACTTTGACCCCTTCAAAGGGGTCTTTGTGAGTTTCCCATTGAAAACCGGTCAACCTTATTTAGGCATGGACATGGACACCCTGGCACCCGGCACCTAGTACCAGTTTGAACGGAGACGCATCTATTTATTATAAGGGCCGGACACCGGATACCGGAAACCGGACACCGGTCTAAAACGGAGACGTACATGTTTAAAAAACTAACTCAAAATCTCCCTCACCACATGACCATGCACATCTGTCAGTCTAAATCGACGTCCCTGATGCTTGAAGGTGAGTCTTTCATGATCGATGCCGAGTAGATGCATAAGCGTAGCCTGAAAATCATGCACATGTACGGGGTCTGCTACTACATTATATCCGAAGTCATCGGTTTCTCCATAGGAAAATCCGGCCTTCACGCCAGCACCTGCCATCCAGATGGTGAAGCACCGGGGATGGTGATCACGACCATAATTGTCGATGGTGAGTTTGCCTTGTGAATAGGCGGTGCGACCAAATTCACCACCCCAAATGACCAGAGTATCATTTAATAATCCACGTTGTTTCAGATCTGTGATCAGGGCTGCTGAGGCCTGATCGGTTTCCAGGGATTGCTGCCTGATACCGCCGGGAAGATTCAGATGCTGATCCCAGCCTTGATGGTATAATTGAATGAATCGCACATCCTTTTCGGCCAGTCTGCGCGCCAGCAGACAGTTAGCTGCGAAAGAACCTGGATCCCGGGAGTCTGGACCATACATATCAAAAATGTAATCCGGCTCATCGGACAGGTCAAGCACTTCGGGTACTGAAGTCTGCATGCGGTAGGCCATTTCATACTGAGCTATGCGGCTGCGGAGCGAGGCATCTCCTGTAGTCTCCATCTCAAGCTCATGCAGTGACTTTAGGTAGTCCAGCATTTTGCGGCGATCCTGCGTATCAAATCCATCGGGGTTGTTTAGGAAAAGGACAGGATCTTTACCCGCTCTAAACTGGACACCCTGAAATCTTGACTCCAGAAATCCATTGCCCCATAGTCGGGCATACAAGGGTTGTCCTCCCTTATTCTTTGTGACCAGCACGATGAATGCTGGCAGATTTTCATTGTTGCTACCCAGCCCATAGTGGAGCCAGGACCCAATACTGGGTCGCCCGGCTAGTTGTGATCCTGTCTGTATAAATGTGATCGCCGGATCGTGATTAATCGCCTCGGTATGCATGGAGCGGATAAAGCAGAGATCATCCACGACCTTAGCCGTATGCGGCATTAATTCACTCATCCAGGTGGCACTTTCACCGTATTGTTTGAAGCCGAAGATCGATCCGGCCAGCGGAAAGTTTGACTGCCCTGCACTCATACCCGTTAATCGTTGTCCACCTCGCACTGAGGGTGGCAGGTCCTCACCATTCATGGTGTTGAGTAGTGGCTTATGGTCGAAGAGATCGAGCTGCGAGGGGGCTCCACTCTGGTGCAGGAAGATGACTCTTTTTGCCCGTGGTGCGAAATGTGGTTGTCCCAATATACCCCCTGAACCGCCATTGCCCTCGATGGTAGCTCCAAGACTCGAAGCGGGATTTAAGAGGGCGCCCAATGCCAATCCTCCAAACCCCATTCCGGTTGTGGAAAAAAACTCACGTCGTGTCAAGTGGCCACTATGATGATTGCAATTGCTCATAAATTTTTAACCCTTTTTCGCCGTCCCTTCAAAATTAATAATAGTGGTGCAAACCGTTGCGTAAGCGGCTAACGTAACCCGGTCCAGACTTTTATCGACCTCAAATTCGCCCACCGCTAGCAGGGCCGAGCTTTTTTCTGGATGGTCCGTGTAATACGCCATCGCAGACTCGTATTGTTCCACTAGTAGCGATAGTTGCGCCTCACTGGGAGGTTCACTGGTGAGCAGACGGATCGCATATATGATTTTATCTCGGGCACTTCCTTCCGGGATTTTCATGATACGCTCTGCCAGTACCCGCGCTGCTTCCACAAATTGTGGATCATTCATCAGCACCAGTGCCTGCAAAGGGGTGGCAGTTTCCTCCCTTCGTACTACACAGATGGCACGCGTCGGTGCATCAAATATTTGCATGGATGGTGGAGGGATGGTGCGTTTCCAATAGGTGTAGAGGCTGCGTCGATAGAGATCCTGACCTGTGTCCTGTTGGTATTTTCCACTCATCTGATTAAAATCCCAAAGACCTTCCGGCTGATAGGGTCGTACCGGGGGACCACCTACCCGAGTGTGAAGAAGACCGCTGGCCGCCAGTACCAGGTCACGCAAGTTCTCAGCGGAAAGTCTCGCATGGGGACCTCGGGACAGATAGATGTTGTCCGGATCGTTAGCCAGAGAAAGTGAGTCCGCCACGCTGGACTGTTGGTACGTCGCCGACATCACAATTAGTTTTTGCATGTATTTGACATTCCATCCTGACTCCATGAAAGTTCGGGCCAGCCAATCCAGTAATTTCGGATGACTGGGTAGTGCTCCCTGACTGCCAAAATCTTCGGAAGTCTCCACTATTCCTTTTCCGAAATAATGTTGCCAAAAGCGATTCACAGCCACGCGGGAGGGTAGGGGGTTTTCCTCATGAAAAAGCCATTGAGCGAGCCCTAACCGGTTTTTGGGAAATGTAGCGTCGAATGCTTTTATTTGTGTAGGTGTCCCCGGAAAAACCTCATCTCCTTTTTGATCATAGGCACCTCGATTTAATAAATAGCTAGATCGTGGTTTTTCCATTTCTTCCATCACCATCACATGAGGAATAAATTCAATGATTTCATTTACCTCCTTTCTAAGGTCCTGAACCTCTCCAAGCACTTTTTTGTAATTCCTGCTGCTTCGATGTAAATAAAACTCAAATAATAATTCTCTTTCTTCAGGGGATAAGTCGTTGGGATTTTTTTGAAGAAGAGAAGAACTGATTTTTCCTCCAGCCAATTGATTGACTTCCACATGGGTGAGCGCACGGCTAAATACTTTTATTTCATCCACCTGGCCGTTGGTAAATCCTTTACCGCGCCATCGAGCCCCGATTTTTAAATGTGTTGCGATAGGGGCAGGAGCATCTGGGGTTTTGCCATGAAAAATTATGTCCTTAAATAAACGGTCTCTTTGTACCTCCACCGATTGTAACTTACCGTTTAAATACAACCGGGTACCTGCTGCAGTAGAAGAACCATCATATGTAAGCATGATATGTATCCATTGATCCCTGGGTACACTATCACTGGAAAGAAGATGTATGGAATTGTAGGGGAAATCATGTGCCAGTCGAATATCAAACCGATCTTTTTCTACAGAAAATTGATATCCCTTAAAGGTATATAATGCCGATCCTTTGTTACTATGAAAGATCACACCACTTTCTAAAGCCCTGGGGATCTTCACCCACATACCGATTGAAAATTCATCACCTCTGCTGAATTGCCCCAATTTTGGGAAAGAAAGGGCTTCATCACCGCTTAAGGTTAATCCTTTTCCAGAAACGCCTTCGACAATTTTTAGGTCGGACTGCGTGATGCTACCATCCAGGGGGTCAATAATACTTCCGGTAATACCACCTGGTACCTTGTTCTTAATTCTTTTTTTATTGACATTTTCGAGTGGGAAATGTGCCAGCAGTCCCTGCATGGGTTCAGCCTGTATTGTCTGTTTATTTGGTGAATTTTGCCAGGAATTAAATGAGTCATATTCGGCTTTTTTCACTGAATACAGC
>JAUILM010000682.1 GCA_030432855.1 Bacteroidia bacterium | reverse complement strand
GCCTCGATAAGTCATTTTATGGTAGACGGCCTAAATTTTCAATCTTTTTTCCCACTCATAACCCTTGCTATACTCGCACTCTCATATTTTACTTACCACCAACTTTATAAAATCAAGACATTGGAAAAAATAGTCCAATAAAATCAAACTTCTAACTCAATCGATACAATGGAAACAACAAGCTTAGCAGAGGATATCACAATTTATTGTACTACCGCAGATGATTTTCCAGGTGGTGTACTTGAAGCATTCCAGCGATTGCATCGGCTAGTACCCTTTTCGACAGATCGTAGTTACATAAGTATATCGAGACCAGAAAATAGAGGTAACATTTTGTATCGTCCGGGTGCCACCGAAATTACTGAGGGGGAATTCAAAGATCTGCCTCTCGAGAAGTTTGCCGTGAAGAGAGGTAACTACCTTTGTAAGCGCGTCCAAGATTTTCGGAGTGATGTTGCACGGATACAAGAAGCCTTCGCTGAGTTACTAAAGCATCCCAATATTGATCCTCAAGGCTATTGTGTCGAAATATATGAAAGCGAAGACAACGTCATGTGCCTCGTTCGACTATTGGACTAATCTGGACTTCATACTATACGGTCGAAATGGTCTCTGGCTCAACATAAATATCGAAGTTTCCTTTTAAATCGGTAGATTAGCAAGTATACCTGGAAAAAAAGATAATTATGAAGTACTTAGCAAAGCTCGTGCTGGGAGCGGTTCTACTTACCAGCTTGTCAAGTCAAGTCCAAGCTCAATCAGAAAAACAAAAAGCCCTCATCATCGATGGTCAAAACAATCACTACGTATGGCCAAAGACGACCATGATGATAAAAGATTATTTGGAAGAAACTGATTTGTTTGAAGTAAGCATCCACCGGATGGATTCAGTTTGGTTAGGTACCAAATACCGTGAATCTCGACCGGAAGCATATACCTATTTCATTGAAACATATCCCCTGGAAAATGCTGATTACAGCATTTCGCACAAACCGATTCGGTCATCGAATTTCTCTATGGATTTTAGCGCGTATGACGTACTGATACTAAATCTCGGTGCAGCAACACCTATGTGGCCGGAAGAAACTCAAAGAGATTTTGAAAAGTTCATCGCTGATGGTGGTGGTCTGGTGGTGATCCATGCTGCTGACAATATGTGGGGAAAATATGAAGAATACAACAAAATGATTGCTCTGGGAGCATGGGGAGGAAGAGACAGTATCACCGGACCCTATGTATACTACAATAAGGAAGGTGAGTTAGAAAAAGACCACTCAGAGGGGCGCTGTGGCGGCCATGGTGCAGAGTTTGAATTCGTAGTGACGACTCGTGCACCTGAGCATCCGATCATGAAGGGGCTTCCTACGGAATGGATGCATGGTACCGATGAACTGTATGAGAAAATGCGTGGACCCTTTGAAAATGCAACGATTCTGGCCACCGCCTGGGCTGACAAAGAAGGAAATGCGCCACCATGGAATCCCAAAGTGAAAGGGATGGATCAAAACGTAGGTACCATGATGGTCACTGACTACGGTCAGGGTAGAGTATTTCACACCACAATGGGTCACTTTGATTATTCTATGGAGTGCGTAGGATTTATCACGACCCTGCAAAGAGGTACCGAATGGGCGGCTACCGGCAACGTTACGCAAGCTGTTCCCAAAGACTTTCCAGGGAAGGATACTGCGGTCTATCGCAAGTGGGGAAAGTAAGACGTTAGAATCGTCGTTTGATCTCGACTTTATCCCTTTGCTTATGAATTAATAGGTTTCCAGATGAAATATGTACTCCTGATTTTTCTATTTACTCTCTGCAATAGAGGATTTTCTCAATCAACGCAAGTTGGCCCCTATACTGTCACTAAGCTTGAAGAGGGCGTTTTTAATATTGAAGATGCTAACGACAGTAATCCTGCCGGACTCCATCGTGATGAAAATGGTGAGGTCATGGGTATGAATAATTGCTCGGATATGTATCTCATCGTAGGAACCGAGAAAGCCATGCTGATAGAAGTATCCAATTGGATCAGTTGGGATGAGACGGCTCCGCAAAGCCTAAGATCCCTTGTCTATGATCGTATTGGATCTCGGCCACTATATATTTCATGTACACACCGTCATGGAGATCATCTCGGGATGCTCCCTGCTTTTAAGGAGGAGGATCAAGCCCATTTTTGGATGTCCGCTTCTGAATTTGAGGCGCTTGATGTTTTTCCAAAAGCAAAATCGACCTTCTTTGCAAAAAATAGCTCCCTGGATCTGGGAGGGGGTTTTATCGTAGACACTTACGAACTTCCGGGACACACACCGCATTCGATCTTATTTTTCTTAAAGGGAAAGAATCGAGTTTTTACCGGTGATGCCATGGGATCTGGAAGTGGAGTCTGGCTTTTTAATGAAGAGAGTTTCTATACCTATAAGCAGAGTATCTCAGATCTGATCAAGTACGTAGAAAATGCTTCTCCTTCCATTGATCCAGAAAAATTTGAAGTACACGGTGGACATAGCTGGCAGGTAGGATCTCTAGAAAAATTGACTATCGACTACATCTATGATATGGATCAACTCATGAATAAAATGAAGGAAGGATCCGCGGTAGTCGAAGATGTCTCTTATCAATTTCCGTTTCTGAATGCAAATTTCAAATACGGTACCGCCACTATTACCTGGAATAAAGAAGCTGCCGAAAAATATAGGACAGATCAATAAGATGGATCCATGTTATAAGCTTTCTTTATACCAGCTCCAATACACTCATCTTTTGCTTCACCTTTCAGTAGTGACCCAGGCCTCCTGGCATTTCAGACATTCGAACTACATCTAAGCTCAGGCAATCTCATTGCAGCTATTCTGACTACATAGATTATAATCGAACAATAGTCAGGTCTTAAGGCTTTGACACGTAGAGACAGGAAATTACTGGTTCCTGACCCCGTAAAGATCACAACTGTATTAAAGTTAAATCGAATAAGCCATGAAAATATTTGAAGCCATCAGGAAAGATCATGATATCCAGAGATCACTTTGTGATGAACTAGTGAAAACTTCCGGAGACACCAAGTTTCGAAAAAGTATCTGGGAGAAACTAAAAAAAGAGCTGAAAGTCCATGCACAGGCAGAAGAACGTTTCTTCTATGTACCTCTGATAGAAGAAGATATGACGCAGAAGCACGCCCGGCATGGGGTTGCGGAACACCACGAGATGGACGAACTGATTGAGAAAATCGATGAGGCAGAGATGGATGGTGCAGCCTGGCTCACCTATGCAAAACAATTGAGGGAAAAAGTCTACCACCATCTGGAAGATGAGGAACATACATTTTTCCAACTCGCGGGAAAAGTACTTTCAGAAAAAGAAAAAAATAATTTAGAAAAAGAATATCGAGCCTATATGACCAGTGGAAATGCTGGCATCGATGTCTCTCAGGGCACTCAGGTCTCGTAAGAAATAGATAAAGTACACATATTAGAAAACGTATATTATTTAATAACGTTAAAAAAGTCTTAGAATGAACAGAGAAAAAATAATAAGTGGTCTAAATGACCTACTGGCGAAAAATTATGATGCAGAACGAGGATATAATAATGCTGCGCAAAAATCTGACAACCCAGTGTTGAAGAGTTTCTATCGCAGCAAAGCAAGCAACCGTTATTCTTACGGCCATCAAATTAAGGACATCCTGACTTACATGGATGCAGAAATTGATAAAGGCACTTCACTTGCTGGT
>JAUILM010000681.1 GCA_030432855.1 Bacteroidia bacterium | reverse complement strand
CGTAGGTGTTGTAGGGTGGGCCTCAGAAGATTTAGCAATTCCTTACGAACGCGGACCTGCCATTGGATTTAGATTGTCCTATGGTTTCAATAATGTGCTGGAGGCTTTCACAGAAATGAATTTTGCACAGATAAAACCCGAAGATGAGTTCGTAGATCCATTTATGCTTAAGCATATCGATTTTGGTGGTAAACTGAATTTTGGCTCGTCACTAAATGCCATTAGACCTTACACCTATGTTGCATTTACCGTGTTTGGAAGTCGGCAAAAGATTTGGACTGATGAATGGTATAATTATTACTCTACTTTGAAGCTCAGCGGCACCGGGGCAACTGTAGGCGTTGGATTAAAATACCACCTGGATCTTCCACTCGCCATTACTTTTGATGCATCCATGACGCACGGAAAGTATACTAAGGTAGTTTTTGATGAAGAAACGATACCCGGTAAAATTGACGCAAAATCATATCGAATGAGTCTGGGAGTTGTTGTTTATTTCAATCAATTGTAGAGCATGTGTTTAACGAAACTTAAAATACCATACCCCCAAGCCGATAATCAATACACCCAAACCCACAATCCATATCACCATTGATGGTCCCCCGGTCGAAATTTGAACGGGGGATACATTTCCCACCACAATCATTCCCGCCCAAAATAAAGGGTTGCTTAATTCCTGAGGACTGGACGACAAGAACTCCAGTTTAGCTTTTCTTAAGGCTGTATGTTTTGGCATTTTTTGATTTAAATTGGCATAGAAACTTTGCATTATTTTTGCACTACTCTGATCATCAATCTTCCAAAGGGACATGGCAATGCTTGGGCACCCAGCGTATCGAAAAGCACGGGCCATCGACAGCATACCCTCTCCAGCCTGAAGTTTTCCGATACCCGTTTCACAAGCAGTAAGACTCACCAAAGATGCCCGCAGCGGCAAGTTGTAGATTTCATAATTATGTAAATACCCATCTTCTTCGCCAGGACTCTTATTTAAAATTAAATGTGAGTTTAAGGGATTTGTGTCATTCACTTCTGCGTGCGTCCCAAAATGCAAAATACCATAGTCAGGCATGATAGATTTTACATTTGCCTCCGTTGCCTCCTCATTGATTAGGGTCCGGGCACGAATATTTTTCTTGAGTTCCTCCGCAGTTTCAACCGCCCACGGTAAGCGGGTGACGCGTAAGTAAGATGAATCTACTCGTTCTGAGGATCTAAGTCTGGAATTTACATAGCCATCTTTGATATCCTGGTCAAAACCTGGTGCTACTGCCAGTAAGGTGGCATTGGAAGCTTCCTTGGTTTCCGTCAGAAGTTCTTCTGGTAAGTAGACATACCGGAATTGATACTTCTTGATTAGGTAGGACAGGTTAGAGAAATTGCAGCTCTCATTTGTTTTCTTGTCCGCCAGAAATTCGAAGTTGATCTGGTATAGTCTATCGTGAGGAATAATGATAAACTCCCGTTTTGACGTGTCAGCAAAAGGTGTGAAAAATATGGATTTTACCTTTAGACTTGTAGATTGAAAAACAGAACAATCCTGATTTCTCAGTGAATAGTTCACACTGTCCAATAGACCATTGAAAGCTGGCTTTTCTAAGGGCGCTTCAAAGAAAGCTACATGATCCCGTGTGACAGAAATCACGTGAAAATAATTTTCTGAAATATAATACTGTAAAATTTGAGTAGTATCGGTGAGTGTCTTTTGAATGTCTGTGATAGTCGGTATCGACTGATCAAATCGGAGTTGATAATATTTAGGATAGTCCTTTTTAATTTGGTCCATGAGGATGTTGTACTCCAGTTGTAGATCGGTAAGATCTTTGTACGATGATAGAGTGTCTGTCTGGAGATTACTTTGTTTGTTGGCTATTGCAGTTTTTAAGCGGAACTCCTCATCAATGACTTCTCTGGGTAGTCCGGCAAAATCTATTTGTCGGTCCTGTTGTAACACTCTCCTCAGCGACTGGTATTTAAGCTTACTGATGAGTTCCCAGGCAAGCTCGATATGCTTCGGGTCATTAAAATGTTGATACGCTGTGTATGCCACCTCTATGCCAAAACTGTAGAATAGCCCGGTGTAGTTAGCCCAAATATAGCTGCTGTTCTCGTCGTGACTGGAGGCCGTATATCGATCGAAATAATCAATGCCTAACTGACAGTATCTTAAGGCATCCATCAGATTTTCCTCGTATTGAATACTATCCTTCTGATAGAGGATCATGCTGCAAATGATCATGCCATTTATAGGCATTTGCAAATTAGGAGCAAATTGCAGATTGTCAATGTCGGGTACTTTATCGAAGCGACCCGGATCATCAGTTAGCGACAGGGATTGAATTGCTTTTTCGTAAAGACTTAGTGCTTGTGGTATCTTACCCTCTTGTCGTGCGATATCCCCAAAGCGGGTATATACATCCATGACGGCACTCTGCTTATAGCCCAGGTTTTCGAATATGTCTAGTGCTTTTTGTAGATGGAATTTTGCTTCTTTCAGGTTCTGTAGAAAGAGATAGATCTCACCAACCTGATAGTGAGAATTGGCAAGTTTTACATCATTATTTAATATTTTTTCCCGGAGACTCAATCCTTGCAATCCATATTGCAGGGCCTCTTCAAACCTTTCTGCCTTTTGATAGGCATTGGCCACCGCAAAATATGAAAATGCAATATCCAGAGGAGCATCACCAAACATCTCCAACCTGATATCGAGAGACTGTGTCGCGGTCTCAATAGCTAAATCAAATCTGTTTTCTTGCGTATAGAGCTCCGAAAGCATATCGAGAATCCCTGCTTTGTATAGATTCTTTTCTCCAAGAAGTGATTCACTTAGTTCCAGAGCATTTAATAGCAATGGGGTACTCTGATCATATTCGCCGGAAATAAATTTGTAATTCCCCAGATTTATAAGAGCAAATAGTTCAGAGAATTTATTTTCACTGGCTCTTGCAATATCGAGTGAGTGACTGACGTATTCAATGGCTTCTTGGTAGTCACTTCGATCTGCATAGGTCGTACCGATGTTATTATAAATGGTACCAATAAATGTATGGTTGGAGTCTAGCGAATGTAGAAGGATGTTGAGTGCCTTGAGATAATATTCCAGCGCTGAATCATTGTTTTCCAACTTACCGACGATACCACCTGCGTTATTGTAGAAAAGACCGAGGTCCTTTTCATGTCCCTGATAAACAGCTTCATTGATGGTCTTGGCTTTATCGAGATATGACCGAGCGTCTTCCAAATTTCCCAGTCCCAGGTGTGTGCTGGCCAGGTACTCGTTAGTTTTTGCGAATGCTTTTCCACTAGTGATGTTATTTGAGTCAGCCATTAGACGCGTTTCGTCCAGGATGCCCAGGGCCGAACTATACTCACCAATGGATATAAGACAAAATGCCAGGCTATTGAGTATGGTTATTTCACTTTCCGGTGACGCTTTTTTCTCCACCAAAATGGTATATGTACTGTCGTAGAACTGGATCGCTTCCCAAAATTGACTCGAGTTCAGCAGGGCGTTACCATATCGATTTGCCAGTACTACAAAACTATCCGGGTGGTCCTGGACCAGGCTTTCAGCAAAGGCCTTGTCAAAGTGTGGAAGGGATGCTGCATAGTTTCCATCTTTATAGTATACATAGGCTGAATCCCTGGAATCCTGTCCTTGCACGGAATGGGTTAATCCCAACCCCAAAAGAAGGGTGAATAACAGTGAAACAGAGGATGAGTGTATCATA
>JAUILM010000013.1 GCA_030432855.1 Bacteroidia bacterium | reverse complement strand
GATCCAATGGTTAACTGGCTTTGATACGCAGGAATTAGAGAATCTAATGGAGGAGAAAGTCACGTTCCAAACCTTTTTTGAGCGGGCATCACTCCATCCCAATGTTCATCTGATAAAAGGTGTTATTTGTGGGTATCGCGTAGAAGAAATTGAAAATCCTTTGACGCAGCAGGTCAGGTATCTGGATAAATTAGTGGATGAATTGGCTAAAGGCCGGAAGATGGAGAAGATCCTGAGAGAGGCTTAGATTCTTTCCACCATAATTTTGCATCGTATCTTCCCCGTAATACCTTTTCTACCTATGATGGTTAATCTTTTTTGCGGTAAGACCTTTCTGCTTGTTTTTTGGCTTTTGGTTTTTCAAGCTTCTCCAGTTCATAGTCAAAGTCTATTAAATTATGTAGATACTGGCTCTGTTCCATTCCGAATGCTGAAAAATACGATACTGGTTCCGGTTACCATCGATGGACATGAATATCAATTTGTATTTGATACAGGTGGGTTCCTTAGCATTTCAAGTAAAATTAGAACGGAAAAGAGACTTGATGTCATTGACTCCATCGAGGTTTCCGACATAGAGGGTAGAGTGAAGTATTTCGACAAAGTTTTAATTCCAGATGCTACAATAGGCGATATGGAATTGCTGAATAGGGAGGCGCTGGAATTGTATGGTAATTCAACGTATCCAGAAAATTGCTATGAGGCAGATGGGATGATCGGCAGGGATATCTTCGAAGGAATGATACTTGAATTTGACTATAAAGAAAGTAGGTTACGAATTACAAATGATCGATCGAAAATTCAAATGCCAAAAGAGCTGAAATCTAGACTTCGATTGAGTGATCGGGGTCTACCGGAAATGCAACTAAGAATTAATGGCAAAAAGCGGTGGATAGAATTTGATTCGGGTTCTGGTGATTTTTTTAGTTTTAAAACCAGCGATGTGTCGAAGTTAAGAGATGTTTCTGAAGAACATAAGTTAAAATTTCGGGGGATATTTTCTTATGGAGTCACTGGAAAAGGAGACGTGCGATCTTCCATTCGATATCGTCCCAGGGTTCAGTCACTTCAGATTGGCAAAGTGACTTTTAAAGATTTTTACAGTAATTTCTCTAAGAAGACTGCTCCAAGAACCGGGGCTGCAATACTGCAAGCGGGGAAGCTCATACTCGATTTTCAGGAGATGGGGTATTATTTCATTCCGTATGGTGGAGTGGAAGGGCCCGTTTTCGAATCGTTTGGTTTTGATATTGTCTTTCTGAACGGTAAGTACCTGGTGAAGTGGGTATTGGAAGGATCGCAGGCAGCAAGGGAAGGATTGGAATATGGATTGGAGATAAAATCCGTAAATGGAGTTTCAGTGCATACATTCGTCGACGAGTGCCAAAACTACCTGCATGGTTTTGGCTTTATGAAGAATGATACAGTAGAGCTCGAGTATATAAATACTTTGGGCAGTATGAAATTGGTGACACTTGAAAAAAAGCTATATTAATTTAAGTGCGAATTCGAAGGGAAACATCAAATAACTCTACGGTAGTTCCTTTTCCTCTTAGGGCAATTTCACCTACTGAAGTGACATCAAACAGGGGATTTAAATCTATCTTATTGCGTACCAGATTTGAAATTAGAAGCAGGGATTTTAAAGCGTTGCACTGGCTCTGAATTCTAGCCGTCGTGTTTAGGACATCACCCGAGTAAGTGATATCCCTTTTAATTATTCCGATCTCACCAGCTATGACTTCACCTGTATGAATCCCTGCTTTAAATTCTGGTACTACTCCATATTTTTCCAAATAGTATGATGATCGTTTTTGGATACTTCCTTTCATGTCAAAAAAGCAACTGATGCATCGGCTATTTTCGTCCTTGTTTTCCAGTGGCCAGGATATCACTACTTCGTCTCCCACATATTGGTAAATCTGACCTTTGTTGAATATTATAGCATTGGTGGTATGGGCGAAGAAGTCTTTTAGAAATTCATGATATAGTTGATTACCTAGTATTTCAGCAATTTGGGTGCTGGATTTAATATCTACGAACATAAATATTCGCTCCTCTTTTCTCGGTTTGCGATATCGGCCCTTTATAAAATTAAATAGAATACCACTGCCAAATTTATTATCTACTTGTAGAAACAATTGGGTGAGAGCCACTACTAAACCCCAAATCATAAGATTTTTGAAGTGTAGTGGATTAGTTAGATAGGCCAAAAATCTTTGCATGCCTTCAGCGGAGGACAAAGGCATACCCGATATCATGGGTATAAAAATTAGACCTAAAACGACCGTAATAAAGGACACTATTAAAATAAAGGAAACCAAAACGGCTATAATGGTGAATCCATAGGATCGGTCGCGGTACTTCTCATTGATGTAAAACACCAGAAAGGTACCTCCTAACATGCCACCGATCATTCCCGCCATGGTATTAAATGCCATAGAGAGCCCCAGGGCATAATCATCATCTGGACCCTTTGAAAATTCTGAATAGAAAGCCAAATGATCATATAACGAAATCCAGACCCCAATACAAATCCAAATGAATACAATGAGTAGAACCTTTCGCAGTCGTATTTGGAGCTTGATGTTCATGGCATGTTTATCGTCCTGCTCTTAATTGTTCATGTCCCGGATGTCTTCCCCATTCATATCTTTTTTCTTCATCGAAATCAGGATTGGGCCTTGTGAGTTCAGCGCCAACATCATTTCTCCAGGTGATCAGTAAGTCTTTCAATTCGGCCGCTTTTTCAGTTTCTGCTTCAGCCAGATTTGTGGTTTCACTCACATCATTTTTCAAATCATATAGTTCTATCTGATCATTATTTAAAAAGTGAATCAATTTCCACTTACCTTTTCTGACGGCACTGGCAGGCTGACTATGATGATACACCGGGTAATGCCAAAATATAGCTCGTGATGTATCGACTACCTCCTCGGAAAATGAAGAGGTTATACTTTTTCCATCCAAAACCTGACTGGAAGAGAGGTTGGCATCTGCCAAGTCAAGAAAAGTAGGAAAGAAGTCTACACTAGTTACCAGGGATTCAGATACTGATCCCGGACTAATCTGATCCGGCCACCTGATAATAAGTGGTTCCCGGATTCCTCCCTCATATACGGTGCCTTTCTCAGAGCGTAGTGGTGCATTGGATGATGCAATATAGAGGAGGCTATCTCCTTCGTACAGGTGTTGTTTTGATTTTGCTATAAGCGGCACTTTGTCAAATCGGGAAATAAGGCCTCCATTATCTGAAAAGAAAATGACCAGTGTATTATCGGCAATCCCTAACTCATCTAGTTTATCCATAACTCGACCTACACTGAGATCAATGTGCTCTATCATTGCCGCATAAATGGCATTACTGGGATACTCAGGTGCTTTGGCTTTCTGCATATATTTTTCAATCAATACACTGTCGGCATCCAACTGAACATGCACATCGTAAGGTGCAAGAAACATCATGAAGGAGGTGTCCCTGTGTTTCTGAATGAAATCCAGGCTTAGGTCCGTCAAAGCCTCAGATAAAATCTTGTCTTCTGGAAAGTCCTGATTGGGCTGTAATACTTGATTGTAATTATAATATGGACTACCTTGAAAAATGACACTCTCATCATATCCCTGGTTCTTAGGAAAATGTCGCTCTGTATGACCCAGATGCCATTTACCAAAGTACCCTGTACGATATCCTACATTTTTTAGTGACTCAGCCAGTGTTTCCACTTCATTGGGAAGGAATTGTGTTCGGTTTTGTGGGACCACATGGGACTCATAGGGACGCCAGTGACCAGGAAGGAAGTCGATGATGCCTACTCGCGCCGGATACTGGCCCGACTGGATACTGGCCCGAGTCGGCGAACAAACGGGGCAGGCAGCATAGGCATTCGTAAATCGCATGCCTTCCTGCGCCAATCTTGTGATATTAGGAGCTTCATTAAATGAATTACCATAGATGGGTAGATCCGCCCAACCCAGATCATCGGCAAGAATAAAAATAATATTGGGTGGCGAAGTTTTGAGGATATCTGTCTTGCAGCTGGCTAAGCCGAAGAGTGAGAGTATAAGTAAAGATTTCCACATGCAGATCGACATTTAGTACTGTAAAATAATAAAGGAATAATATATGCACCGACCCACGGAGCCTGCCCGGTAACCATTTAAAATTCATCACTTTCGAATCTTACTTCTCCCTTTAATCCCTATCTTAAGCTAACACTTTAGAAAACAACCTGTCCTAACTATGAACAAACCTCTGAGCCCTCCGATTGAGGTGGGGATTGCCTCCTTCGGTATGTCCGGAAGTGTATTCCATGCACCTCTTCTTTCTACGCATCCTGATTTTTACCTTTCTACCATCGTCGAGCGTCATCGCGAAGAGTCCCGGACCAGGTATCCGCAATGTACCATTCTACGATCCTTTGAGGACATGCTACAAAAGGATTCTATTGACATGGTAGTGGTAAACACGCCTGATCGTACGCATTTCGACTATGTCCGTATGGCACTGGAGGCAGGGAAGCATGTAGTGGTGGAAAAGCCCTTTACGATTACTGCCGGTGAGGCACAGAAGCTTACCATGTTAGCCAAAGCCACCGGCAAAATGTTGAGTGTTTTTCAGAATAGGAGATGGGACAATGACTTTCTTACAGTGCGTAAGATATTGGATCAGAAAGTCTTAGGTAGACTGGTCTCCTATGAAGTCAATTATGATCGCTTTCGTCCCGATATTACTCCCAGTACCTGGAAGGAGAATGCAGCGGATAGCGAAGGGCTACTGTATGGCCTGGGCTCGCATCTCATTGACCAGGCAATGGCATTATTTGGTGACCCGTCCTGGGTGTTTGCGGATCTTAGGGTACTTCGTACCCATGGCGAAGTGGATGACAGTATTGAGATTCACCTGGGCTATGATGATCTCAAAGTAATACTGCGATCCAGCTACCTGGTGGCAAGTCCGGGTCCGCACTTTGCTCTACATGGAACGGCAGGGTCGTTCATCAAATATGGGATGGATCCACAGGAAGATGCATTGAAGGAAGGAGGCCTGCCCCAGGAAGACCGGTGGGGAGTAGAAGATAATCATCTCAGTGGAACACTTATTACCACGATGGATGGACTTCAATTTAAAGGAAAAATCACATCACTACCAGGAAATTATTCGGGATTTTATGATAATATCTCCTTGGCTTTACAGCAAAAGGAACCACTTGCAGTGACGCCTGATCAAGTGACCAGGGTAATGCAAGTGATGGAAGCTTGTCAGAAAAGTAGCCGGGATAGATGCATTGTCAAGTCACCCACACAGTCCTAGTAAGATGAAGAAAGTAGGACGTTACCGATGGACGATCGTAGGGCTGGCATTCCTCGCTACGACTATTAATTATCTTGACCGCCAGGTGATAAGCCTCCTGAAGGACGACTACCTTGAGCCCATCTTTGGCTGGAGTGAGTCTGACTATGCTAATATTGTGATCGCATTTCAGGTGGCCTACGCCATTGGTATGGTGGGCTCGGGCTATATCATTGATAGGATTGGCACCAGGATTGGGTACGCACTATCCTTAATCCTGTGGAGCCTGGCTACTATGGGACATGCCTTTGCCCGCACTACACTAGGTATGATTGGAGCACGTGGTCTGTTGGGGATCAGTCAGGCCGGTAACTTTCTGGCAGCTATTAAAACTGTGGCCGAATGGTTTCCAAAAAAAGAAAGAGCGCTAGCGGTGGGTATTTTTAACTCAGGTACAAATGTGGGAGCTATAATTGCACCCTTGACTGTCCCTTTATTAGCTCTCCATTTTGGCTGGAAGTGGGCATTTATTATTCCCGGCGCACTTGGATTTCTTTGGTTGATCCTTTGGTTTTTGATCTATCGCAAGCCAGGTGAGCACCCCAGGTTATCGCAGGATGAACTGGCATATATCAATGCAGATGACGATGAACCGGTGGAGACAGATCAAAAAGTGAGTTGGATATCACTTCTGGGTTACCGTCAAACGTGGTCATTTGCTGTATTGAAATTTTTTAGTGATCCGTGCTGGTGGTTCATATTGTTTTGGTTGCCTTCCTTCCTGAACAAACAATATGGAATGAGTCAAACCGATCTGGCTATACCTATTGCTACCATCTATACTATAGCTATGTTTGGTAGTATCGCTGGTGGTTGGTTTTCTGGCTTTCTGATAGAAAAAGGCTGGGCTGTATATAGGGCAAGAAGAGGAGCACTGTTACTATTTGCCGTTTTACAATTATCTCTGATGTCGGCTCAGTTTCTTGGTGAGTTTCACCCCTGGTATGCGATTCTCATTATAGGATTTGTCGCCTCCACGCACCAGGCCTGGTCAACGAATATTTTTACTACGGTGACAGACATGTTTCCAAAAAAAGCAGTCGCCTCAGTGGTTGGCATTGGTGCGATGATCGGAGGTGTAGGTAGTATCATCGTGGCCAGACTTGCCGGTTTGTTACTGGATCATTTCCAATCGCTGGGGCAAATTGAAAAGGGATATTTTATCATGTTTATTATTTGCAGCTGCATGTATTTGGTGGCCTGGAGTATATTCAGTCTGCTGGTTCCGAAAATGAAAAAGGTTAGTTTGTAATTTTAATTTCTCTTTTGTCTCTATAATGTCTTTATTCTTTCCCTGAGAACCGCAACAGGTAAATGAGGAGCTGTTGCAAACAAAAATATCAATTGATGCAACCTATGACTGACAGTCTATATGGGTAAATGCAACGCTTAACTTATGCAGAAAAAAATATGTGAAGCTGTAGATCAATCTAACTGGAAAGATCTGGAAAGTTTATTTGAAAGCAAAGGCGCACCGCATTACTGCTGGTGTATGCTTTGGCGTAATATGTCTGATGGTTGTAGTCGAAAAAATAAAATAGATAAGAAAAAATCACTGAAAGACTATGTCGATCAGAAATTACCGGTCGGATTGCTCTGCTACGATCTGGGCATGCCGGTGGCATGGTGCTCTGTAGCCCCCAAAGAGACTTTTCGGAAAATGACCGAAGATTCCAGATGTATCGATGTCTGGTCTATAGTTTGTTTTTTTATCAAAAGACCATATCGTAAAAAAGGCCTTATGACTCAGCTTGTTCTTGAAGCCGAGAATTATGCGCGGAAAAGCGGTGGTGTATACATGGAAGTATATCCAGCGGACATTGATTCACCTAGCTACCAATTTATGGGGAGCCGACCATTATTTGAAAAACTAGGATACACCTTCTCAAAAAAAATCGGTGAACGGAGAAATCTAATGCATAAGAAACTCTGAAGAAAAGGTTTTATTGAAACACCACCTTTCTTACGGCACTTACACGATCATGCACTTCGAGTTTATCAAATATTCGTTTGATGTACGTTTTAATCGTGTTTACACTTTTAAATCGCTTCTCGGCAATCTGCCGGTTATTTAAACCATCCACTAGATCCACAAAGACTTCATATTCCAGAGGGCTCAAAGGAGCGTTTGCCGCTGAGTCAACTATGGATTTATCAAGATTCTTCTTCTTTAAGTCCTCACCATGATTGTATAGAGCGATTTCAATGGAACTGATCAAATCCCGATCGCGGAAGGGTTTCACGATATATCCTCGGGGCCGCGTGTGTTTAGCGCGTTCCAGGGTGGCGCGATCCGAGTGAGAAGTAAGGTAAATAAAAGGAATGTGGTGATGTTCATTGATCACCTTAGCCAGTTCGATACCATCCTTATGACCTTTAATACTTATATCTAGTAGAACTAAGTCCGGGTGATGCGTATGCAGAGCCTGACTTGCTCTTTCGCTATCGTGACTGATAGCACATACTTCATATCCCAGTTCCTCAAGAGTCATACGAATATCCTCGGCAATAAGAGCTTCGTCCTCTACGATTAAAATCTTGAATTCCGACATACGTCGTCAGTTAAGTAGCGCTTTGAATGATTGATTCTACGGATGGATTTGAGGCCCACTGACAATATAGTGATTTGTGCGTTATCTGAAGATATCACCCGTGTGGGTGACATTTCTAGACCCTTACATTTTCGTACTTGGTTAGCGTAAAGCTTCACAGATGAAGCCAGACACATTGTTTTAAACCTCACTTTTAAAATCTACATGATATGACCAAGTACTTCTTACTTCTATGTGCATTTGTCTGCTTTCTATGCGAGCAGGGATGGACACAAATCGAATATACTTTGGATACCGGCCATCTTGATATTATTGAATTATCTGGATCAGACACGATCCTACATGTTAACGAGAATGGAAACCTGAAGACACAATCATCTATTCGGATACATCGTAATGGTGGAGAAGGTGACATAAGGCTAAGGGCGATTGATGATCCTCGTATTCTATTGAGGGATAGTGATGGTAACGAAAATTTTCAAATATATACCCGATGGAATGGCAGTGGTTCTGCCATCTATATGAGTGATGTGATCAATGGTGACACCAACACCATCCGATTAGTAGCTAATTATGCAGGTACTAATGACGCCCGGGTTATCACCGATGAAATCCAAATCAACGGTGGATCTGATCTGGCAGAAATGTTTGAGGTGAATGATTATGAGTCAGAAATCCAGCCCGGTTTACTGGTGTCCCTGGATGAAGACAACCCAGGAGAATTAAAGATCACGGACAAGGTACATGACACAAGAATCGCCGGAATCATTTCCGGTGCTAATGGTGTAAAGCCTGGCATTTTAATGGGCCAAAAGGGCAGTACTGCCTTTGGCGATGATTTGATTACACTTTCTGGGAGGACCTATGTGAAGGCGAATAGTTTGGGTGGGGCGATCAAGGTAGGAGATTTTCTGACGAGTTCACCAGTCAAGGGAGAAGCTATGCGTGTCAGAAATATCAGAAAAGCAAGAGGAAGTATTATTGGGAAAGCAATGACACCTTTAAAAGAAGGAAGTGACTTCGTTCTGGTATTAGTAAACCTTCAATAGAGTTGGCATGAAGAACTTACTATATTTTGTAGGCTTGCTGTTTCTTCTGTGGACTGGTTGTTCAGAGCCACCCTATGAATACCGAAAACTGACGAAAGAAGAAATTGCAATAGGTAGGGATGAGTGGCGCACAGCCATGCGCGGCGGTGTCATTTATCCAGAAAAAATATTGCAGGCAAGAGCTGAAGTACGGGGTCTCGTAGAACGTGAAAGAAGAAAGCGAGACGGTGGAATCCAGGATTGGGAATTCTTAGGACCTCCAGACGTGGGAGGTAGGGTCAGAGCCCTGGCCGTCCACCCCACGAATCCTAATATTCTTTATACTGGCGGAGTCAGTGGAGGTATTTTCAAGAGTACAAATGGAGGGGCAAGTTGGACTGCGCTAGATGATTTCCTTCCTAGTTTATCGGTCACTTCGATCCTGGTCAATCCCGATAATCCCAGCATTATCTACGCTGCAACGGGAGAGGGTATCACCGCCAGAGAAAATGTAAATATGCCGGGTGCAGGTTTTAACAGTAGTTCGGTAGGAGCAGGCATCTTCAAATCAACGGATGCAGGAAATACCTGGGACCTAGTGGGTGCTTTGGACCCAAATGATCTCTCTGGATTTTACTGGGTAAATGATCTGGCTTTCGATCCCGTAAACCCTAACATATTTTATGCTGTAGCTACCATCGTCGACAAGGATCATAATTCTTTTTCAACCGGTGGACTCTACCGATTTACTCAGGGAGGAGATGTAGTTGAGCAGGTTCCAGTGGCAGTTAACCTGGGAAATGCCTATTCAGTGTATGTTAATCCAAATGATCGATCTAATATATATGTGGGTTACAGCGCCGGTTTGTTCATGACTCGAGATACTGGTAATAGCTGGTTTTCCAGCGCATTCCTGACAGGCTTTCCCTTTCAGTCTGGTAGGGTAGAGATAGGTATGTCCGCATCGGATCCTGATATTGTTTATGCTTCATGCGCAGGTATAGATACTAACTCTGCCCTGATAATGCGCTCAGTGGATAGAGGTTTACAGTGGGATACGATGAGTGCAGACCTTACCATTTTTACAAATTCTCGTGCTAATGCAGGAAGTTATCACAATAGTATTTGGGTGGATCCAGAAGACGCTGACAATCTGATTGTGGGTGGTATAAATCTATGGAGAAGTACCAATGGAGGAGCATCCTTGGTACAGATTTCTGATGCCGGTCAGCACTTCAGTGGGCTATCAGCCCATGCCGATCACCATATTATTGTTGCTGCCCAGGACTTCAATACGATCACAAATCCTAAAATTTACACGGGGAATGATGGAGGGATTGCCTCCAACAGTAACTATAAAACGGCAGGCACGACCAATGGTTGGACATTAAACTCCACGGGATTAAACATCACTCAGTTTTACGACAGTGACATCGATGGTAACAATCCTAATGAAATAATTGCAGGTGCCCAGGATAATGGCACTTGGGAATCGGATGATAGTGGTCAAACATGGACTAAGGTAGGCTTTGGCGATGGAGGATTCTGTGCCTTAAATAAGACTGCTACTGATCCAAAGTATCTTTCCTCACAGTATGGGGTAATAGAAACCACTTATCCAGGACTTAACGGATATTTACCCTACTTTTTCTTAGAAAGTCATGATAGGGCACCATTTATTGCAGAATTGGAAATCTATCCAAATGCAGCAGAATACACACTAGTCGGTGGTGATGAATTGTGGCATTTAACACATACTTCCAGTGGTGCAGTGCATAAAAACGTAAGTCCTAGGAGTGCTATTTTCGGACAATTTATTTCCGCTATCGAAGTTTCGGAGGATAGTTCTAAAGTGTTGGTGGGATACAAGAACGGAGACCTATACATCAATGAGAATGGTACCGCCGGAAGTTGGACGTCACTGAATCTTCCTGAGACCGGAGTTATAACAGACATAGCTTTGCATCCAACCAATCATGACAAGATTTTCGTAACATTAGGTGCCTATCGTGATGACAATATCTGGTTTACAAATGATGGAGGTGCGACCTGGGAGGAAAGATCGCTTGGCATTCCGGCCCTTCACATTAATACAATCACATGGCATCCGGATGTTGGAAGTTGGGCATATGTTGGTACGGATATGGGTGTATTTGCTTCAGAAAATAATGGCAACGACTGGAGTGTCCAGCCTGCGCACGGATCTTCAGAAGGTCCAGTCAATACGGAAATCACTCATCTTCAGTTTACTCAAAATAACACGTTCGGAAATCATTGGTTGGTTGCTACTACTTTTGGAAGAGGTCTCTGGAAGACAAAGTATGTAGTTCGAGAAGAGGTCTATGTGGATGAAGACTGTACTGTTAATTGCGGTTTGGGGACTGAGAACCTTCCTTTTACTACAATCGAGGAAGCAGAAGAGCAACAAGCACATGGTCAGCGATGGACCATCGATGCAGGCTTGTATCCAATCTCAAACAAGGTGGTTATCGATAAGAATATTAATGCGATTCAAGTAGATGGCAAAGTTACTATAGGAAATTAATAGCCCACTCACTCTTACAACATACCCGTCAGAATGCCCGTGTATTTTGACGGGTTTCTTAATTGTAATATTTGCACCCGTCTACTTTTAACACTACCGACTTATTTGTACTATTGTAGCATGTCAAGTGCCAGTGCCCTCAAACGTTCTTATCTGACAGAATCCCTTAATCAAGGACAAGGGATTTTTATGAAGTCGAAAGTCTGGCTCTATAGTCGCCTTAAGTATTCTTCAGAATTATTACGAATAAAACTGAAGGATATTAATCGAACGTCCCATGGCAAGTACTTTGTAGGAGATAGAAAACGATTAGCTACTGCCACGGCCGTCAAATTTGTGAATAGTAATCGATTGGTGGCGGCAAATACCGTAGGTATGTATCTTGTATTGGTTGAATTTGATTTGAAAAAGCGTCATTACAATATCATTGAGGAGCAAGACACATTATTTGAAAGTAAACATACTATTGTAGACCTATTGGACTATGATGGAAGAGGAAATCTTCTGAGCAGTAATTGTGATAAGCAATCTGCTTCGATCTATCAACTGGATGGAACAAGTCTTCGATATAGTTCTGATGTTAAGGTGGATAAAGAGATTGGAGGCTTCACACATAGTGCCAAATATCTTCCGTGGAACACAGATATTGTATGTCTGGCGAAGACAACCAATTCTCCAGGACTCATTTTTGTGGAACGATCTTCAGGCCAGGTAAGATACATTCTTGATCACGCACCATGGTTACCGAAGGATGTATGCTTCCCCCGAGAAAATGAAATGATTATTATTTCGTCTGCCGTTCCAGCTCGGAAAGATTTGAACGATGACCGATTTGGTTCACGATATATTTCTAAGCTAACATGGATATCACTAGATCCAAAATTGCGTAGGCATCAAGTTCTTACCGAAACATTGGTCGATAACTGCCATGTGGATGGATGCCATTTTTACCGAGGCATGCTTGTTTTTCCCAACCAGCATTTAGACAAAGTACATGTCTACAGGGCAAAGAATTCTAAAATAACACCTTATTTTGACATCAACGGATATAGCTTTCCTCATGGCATTGATGTTGAAAGTAGTGCTCGTCTTTTAGCTGTTACTAATTACGGAGATAATACCATTTCAATAAGAAAGTTCAAGTAGATTAATGATTACTCAGCAATCGAGAGTACTTACCCTAATATCTCATTATAATTACAATCAATATCTGGATAAGTGTATTCTATCGATTCTTGAGCAGACCAGATCATCCGACGGCATTGTTGTCGTTGATGATTGCTCAGACATAATTCCTTTAAGTATTATCAAGAAGTATCCGGGCGTCTCTCTTTTTAAGACAAGAAAAAACAGTGGGCCATATGCTATTTTCGACCGAATGCTAGGTGCTCTAGATTATGATGCTATTCTGGCTCAGGATGCTGATGACTGGTCTGCAGGTAATAGGCTCCAAACACTCATTGATCTGGCTGTCACCGAAAAGGCTGACATGGTCGGAAGTCAAATTGAAGTTGTACGAGAGGATGTGGATATAGAAGCACATGACATCAGAGTTCCAAAAGACCCACGCCAGGTGCTTCTACAGAATCCTAATCGTCACACATTTTACTTAGCTTCAGCACTGATATCTAGGAGGTTTGCTCATCGTCTGGGTGGTTTTTCGACAGGATTTCGCTTTGGTGAAGATAGTGAGTTCATAAGAAGAGCTGTTTTTGCTGGTCTTGTGGTCAACAGTGATAGATGCCTTTATTTTAGAAGGGTTCATCAAACGTCTTTAACGCAAAATCAACAAACTGGATTTGGCTCAGATGATCGAAAAAAAGTGCAGCAACGAATTCAACAAGCAGCCAGACGCATAGTCCATGATTATAGGAATGATGGCAAAACTGACTTGCATCCTATATTTAAAATAGAAACTACACCCCTGGAGCATATATATGGACCATCTATAAGATTTGTGAATGATTAACTCTCAACCTGCAAGACTATCAATATGTGCCATTATTTGTACCAGGAACGAGTATCCTTATCTGAAATATCTTCTTCCTTACATCCAGCGACAGGACATCGATGTAGTAATCGTAGATCATGGTTCCACTGATCAGACAATAGATTACGTCCAATCGAAGTGGAACTGTCCCGTTATAGGCTTGTTCAAGATGCCTTTCGAGGGATCTTTCTCTTTATCCCGTCAGCTTCAACTTAAGTGGAAAATTCAGAATTTACTCCAACATCATTGGGTCGTGCATCACGATGCAGATGAGATTATGCAACATAGGAACGGTAGATCTTTACGAGAGGCTATCGAAGAAGCAGATAGAGAAGGTTATAATGTGATCAACTTCGATGAGTTTGTTTTCTTACCAAAACCGAATCAGGATTTGGAAGGTCGAAATTACCTCCGTGAGGCAAAGAGATATTACTATTTTGCCACTGAACCATTGAGACTTCAGAGGGTATTTAAGCGTAGTATCAGCACAGACAATCCCAAATATAATGGACATAAGATCTTTGATGAGAATAGTCGAATATATCCGAAAAATCACACGTTAAGACATTACATTGGACTTAGCTATCAGCATCTGGTTGACAAGTACATGCATCGCAATTTTGATGCAGAGGATATAGAGAAAGGATGGCATCGAAATCGTCTCAATATCGATCGTAAAAACCTTCGTCTGCCAAACAAACATCCATACTTACAATCACTCAAAAACTCCTCGGAGATTCTAAAACGGGATACACCGACCAAACTACATTTTTGGGAATGGGTAGGGGAATGAGTGGCTAGTAACTGGTAATCAGGGTTTTACACCATGTGAACTTCTTTTGACCTAACTATGGATCACCAAATCTGGGAGAAAATGATGCCGATGTTATTGATTTGAGGAAAAATTATTGACATGCGGATATTCATCATTTTATTTTTTCTTTCTCCTCTTGTTCTCTGGTCACAAGAACACAGCATAGATCTATTAGATGAGAAGAACTTCATATTGGACAATGCTCAGATTAGCTTTGAGAAGCTAAATGGCCTCGAAGGATTAAAGGCAGTAAGTATAAGTCAAGATACGGGGCGGGCGCTTATTATCGTTCGAGATATTACTCTGGAGGATGGAGTAGTCGAACTGGATCTGGCAGGAGCACCTTCTCCGGGAGCCCCGGGTTTCTCCAGAGGTTTTGTGGGTCTTACCTTCAGGACCAGTGAAAATGGGAAAGCCTATGAATGCTTTTATTTGCGGGCTACAAATGCCCGGGCAGAGGATCAGGCGCGCAGAAATCACACCGCACAATATATTTCAGTACCGGGTTATGAGTGGAGTGACTTGCGACAGTCTTATCCTGGGAAATATGAGGCTTACGTTGACATGGTACCAGGGCAATGGACGTCGGTAAAAATTGAATTTGAAGGAGAAACGGCACGTCTCTTTGTGCATGGTAATGAGCAACCTACACTAATAGTAAACGATTTAAAGAAAGAAGAAAGAACGGGTGGGATAGGTCTTTGGGTAGGTCCCGCAACAGATGCCTATTTTAAGAATTTACGAATCTACAAGAAGTGAAAAACTCTGGATTAGAGTTCTTGTGCTAGAGAGCTTTTAATCAGTACTAACACAGAAAGCCGACCCAATCGGGTCGGCTTTATTAAATAGGTTATTTCGAGAGATTATTTTATAGGCTGTCAATCCAATCTTTTATTTCTGATTTGGATTTTCCAATTTTCTTCTGCAGACGGCCAAGAAGTTCGTCTTCTTTTCCCTCAGTATAGGCAAGGTCGTCATCAGTCACCTGACCATACTTCTGCTTAATTTTACCTTTAATGGTATTCCAGTTTCCTTTTATTTTATCTGCTGTTGCACTCATGATAATTTAATTTTTTAGTTCACCCACCTTAGTGATATTATAGGACCTTTGTTCGCTCGACCCTAAACTTTAACATAACGGTAGATCCTCATCAATCACTGAGGCCTTCATCAAAATCTTTTCAAGTCGATACTCATAGCCTGGCAGAATGCACTTGCATTGAAAGCTTCTCAAGTCAACAACACCCGGACATATTTAAGAACCTTGTAACGCCGATTCTGTATAAGCAATCTACACACTTCCTTTAGACTTGTAACATGCCTTATTTTTTTTCGAAATATTCCATATTTTTAAGAATGCACTCTAGACTACTCCTTACTATTCTTTTACTGGTTCTGTTTATTCCATTGGATGCCCAGGTGGCTAATGATAGCTGTTTTTTAGCAACAGATATCCATTGGGGAGAGTCATATCAAGTTGATTTTTTGGGTAGTACTCCCGAACAAGAGACCTGTAGTTTTTTGGATCAAGATTATGCTGTATGGTACAGGATAATGGGGACTGGACATGTTTTCAATGCTTCAATATGTAATTATCAGGCTAATATTCAGGTTTTTGCTGGTGCGTGTGACTCACTCTATTGTCTGGATAATGTAGTCCCAAGAAATCGATACAATTGTCAATATTACGGCGATGAGCTGTCATTTAAGAGTGAGTTGGGAAAGTCCTATTATATTCTCTGTACTACGGATTATCCTACAGGCCCCTATTGGCTTAGAGTTTTGATTGCAGAACCTACCTTAAATGATTCTTGCCACAATGCTGTTGAGTTGTCGATGGATACCATTTATACGTATAACCACCTAAATGCAAGTAGAACATTTGAAAGTGATTGTGATATAGAATACTATGACTATGCGGACCTATGGTACAAGTTGATCGGTACAGGTGGAAATGTCCTGATAGAAAGTTTGATTGATCCTTCCCATCCCTACTATAGTTCGAACCTACCAGTACAATGCTTCAGTAGTAGTTGTGGAGATCTCAATTGCGAGGATGTGACCAAACTCGGAAATGGTCATAAGACATTCGCGACTGTTGATGGTGAAACATACTATCTCAGAATACTAGGAAACTTAACCAGTCCTTTTCAGTTTCGAATATCACCTATTGATCTGGCCATTAATCAAACTTGTGATGCTGCATTACCGCTTAAACTCGATGATACTCTGAAATTTACCCACACAAATGTAGAATTAGCCACAGGACCTTGTAGCTATAATTATCCTACGTTGACATTATGGTATACTTTTGAAGGTAATGATAGTATACTTCAAATCGAGACTACATCTGCTGCCACAAGCCTCAGTTTGTTAGAGGGTGATTGTAACGTAAATAGCTGCCTACCCTTGACAGTAGCTCCTTTAGGATTCCATTTGGAAAAGATTAGAATTCCGATTTTCAAAGGCAGGAATTATCTACTGGCCGTACATCATCCAACGGCAACAATCTATGACTCTCTGTCAGTAATCACCTCCTTGGGTTTAGCTCCTATAAATAATCATCCCACCAGCCCAATTCCTTTAAATTGTAAAGACACTGCATTTACCTCATTTGACTATGCCCTATCGGACTATCATCTTAACGGTGATCATTTCCCCAGTATCTGGTATGAAATTATTGGTACGGGAGATTACTATACGATTTTCTCTGGGGGTAACCCCTACAGTCTTTCAATGTCATTTTTTACTGGAAGTGCTGGCAATCTCTCATTCTTCAGTAATACTTACAATCCCGTTTACCTTGAACTTGATTCCACTTACTTACTAAATATATCAAGTAGGGATCAGGATTCATTTAAGCTTGGTTTGATTTGTGATCCGGTGTTGCATAATGACTTATGTGAACAGGCATCACTACTTAACCTCAGTGATACAGTTAAAGCGGATGTGCGACTATCTTTTCAAAATCTTGAAAGTGACTGTATATATGGAACGGCAGACAGATCGGACGTCTGGTATAAAGTTTCTGGTGACAATTCCCTATATGAGTTCGTCTTCGAATCTGAATCAGATTACCAATTCACCATTTTTCAAGGTAACTGTGACAGTCTAATCTGTTTTGAGTATAGAGAAAAGTATATCAACAGCAATAGTAGTAGTGTCAAGTTGTTTCTGAAAGAAAATCATGAATATTTTTTTAGAATTCATGCAACCGATCAATTCACTGTTGATTCATTTAGGTTTTATTTTCGAAACTTACCAATGGCAACACACTCTTTTTGTAGTGAGGCGTTGCAAGTTGATTGTGGATATGAGATAATGGATTCTCTGGATTTTTCGGTATTTAGCAGTTCAATTTGTGAAGAAAAGGAGAATGAAGGTCTTTGGTATAGCATAAAAGGCACTGATCAATATGTCGAAGTCTATTTCAATGAGGGTTCAACAAACGATGTAGATGACTATATTATATTTGAACTATTTCGTGGAGCATGCGGAGAACTTTCATGCATTACAGATCAAGTCTATTTTTTCAATGATAAGTTTGTTTTCTACGCAGAATTAGATGTGACGTATAAATTTAGACTGAGTGGGCGTGATAAATTTTCGTTCCGCGTGGCATGTATTGAAAGATTTCACAATGATGAAATATCGTCAGCAATGGATATTTCTTGTAGCAGCATAGTTCAGGGCTATACTTTTACAAATACGTTTGTGAATCGATCTTACTTATGCAATGCTTCTGAGGACTTTGATTTCTGGTTTAGATTTGAAGGGAAGGGCGGATTTATTGAGCTTGATACAGAGGGAGACGGTATGTCTGGAAATTACCCAATTTCTTTTCCAGAAGGGGTGTACACTGAGGAAAATGGTGAGTTAATCTGCGAGGGTAATTTTTTCAATAATTTATTCCTGACAGAAAGTGATAAGATATATTTCTTCCGGTTTGTGAGTGCAGGTGGTCATAATTTTCAGGATTATGATTATCAATTAAATATTTCATTCTCATGTCATCCGGTGGCGTTGGGCGATAGTTGTACCGAAGCAATCTTATTATCTTGTGGTGATAGTGTTCGAGTTGATAATGCCTATGCCACAGATGACCTATTTACTTCAGATTGTCAATACGACTATAGTAAAAGGGGGTTATGGTTCAAATTTGTAGGAAATGGATCCTTCTATGAAATAGGAGTCTATAGTCCAAATGGATCCAGTATCAATACGAGTTCAATTAATCAATTATATTATGGATCTTGTGATAGTCTTATCTGTATGCGAGATCTGGTTAGCAATACCTTCGGAAAAATTGTATTCTATGGTAACAAGAAGCAAACTTACTATTTGAATCTAGGTCAAAATTTGGGTAAAGCTGACCTGAAAGTTTCATGTCATGATCGTATTGTAAATGACGAGTGCCACGAAGCAACTCCTATTGCTTGTGGTGATACTCTTTCTTCAACTTTTGACTATACGATTTCCTGTGATTATGCTGATGGTTGCTATTTAAATTCATTAGAGAAAAGAATATGGTACCTTTTTGAAGGAACTGGAGATCAGGTACGTGTAGATTTAGATGTGGCAGCTTATAACCCACATTATGAAATCGAAATATATCCCAAAAACTGCTGTTCGTTTGATAAAATACAGGGACTTTATGGTGATAATAAGTCCGTTGTCTTTCAGTCGGAGGTAGGAGTGCAATACTTAATTACTCCTTTACTTAGGTCAACTAGGGACGATGGTGATTTTACTCTCAGCTTAACTTGTCTTCCTAATCAAACATATTCGATCTGTGAAAATGCAAAGCAATTAAGTCACGGCCAAACTATAGCTATCGCCCGAGACAATGCGATAGATCCTTTTACGCTTGGAAACAATTTCAATAATGGAGAAGCCAATTGGGGGAAATTTAGGGGGAGTGGAGGTATAGACACTCTTGTGATATATGGTACGGATGCACAAGATTTGGGTGTAGAGGTCTTCATCGATGTCAATGATAATTGTAAATACATTCGGTCTACTGGCCTAACTTATTATGATATGAGATACACTTCTGATACACTTTACAGGTTTATTAGTACTGTAAGGGATGTATCGTACTCTCTGGCAATCATATGTCGTGACCATACTGTAGATAGTTTATACGTTGAATTGAGGATCTCGGGTCAATCTAATGTCTGCTCCGTTGAGTTATCTGATCACATTTTATTTACACCGAATGAAGAGTTGACTTTACACCCAACCATTACAGGTTTATCAGCGTCGACTACACTTCTTGTGGGTAATCATGATGGGTATGATTACTTTGAAAATTGGACGTCAGAACAGCCCATAACATTCACTCCCCAAAAGGATGGATACTATTTGTTAGACTACAGATCAGACCAGTGCCGAGGGACTCTACCATTTAGACTTGTTCCAAAACTTCCTCAACCTCTTGCTTGTCCAGATTCAGTAGTTCAATGTTATCCAGAAATCTCTCATACTGATTTAATACTCGGTAGTAATAAATATAGGGCTGAGATCAAGATTGAATCCAATTCTATTGTGAATCAATATTCTCTGCTCGAGTATCAGTCTGCCAATTCCATTGAGCTACTTCCTTCTTTTGCTGTCGAGAACGGTGCTGTCTTTACGGCCGAAATTAAACCTTGCTCGGAACCTGGCTTAGAGAGTCAAAAAGCTAACTCAAACTAGTGGTCAAGCGGTTGCAATATCATCTTCATAACTTGTTCCTGAACTTACTGTTAAGACCAAGAATGTTCCAAACCTACCTACCGCACCGCCTGTCTTGCCAGCAACTTCCACTCTCCGCCATCTTGCACCCAGATATAGAGAATTTTCAGTGTTATGGGTGTGGTATTGCCATCGCTGATTACATCAGCATCCATGATGAATCGTACCCAGGCCGTGTTTCCTTTCAGCATTATTACTTCATCTGACATCTCGATTTTTGCAAAATCGGACTTGCCACTGGTCAATGCTTCGATGAATTCCTGACGATTTTCAATGCTACCACTAGAATGGCCGTAGGTAAGCTCTTTCGTAGTGATAGCATGCAGTTTGTCAGAGTCACCATCGATAATTGCTTGGTGTAGTTTGTCCACAGCTGATGCAATGGCTTCTGTGTCAGACTGACCTGGGAGGGTAATGGCAAGTGTCATAAAAATTAAGGGTAGCAATAACTTCTTCATAATTTATTTTTTCCTGTTAATCATAAGGGATCTAATATAGTTATTTTGAATGTCAGTATTGTTTGCTGGCGGTGCGCTAGTAGGTGTTTCGACCGGTATTCGCTACTTTTCTTGCAGGGAGAAGGATTATCTCTACAAAGAAGTATGAAAAGTGTTCTCCGATCTGAAATCCTGCGTTAATCACCACTGGTACACAGACATTTAAAGCAGCAAGAATTAATCCCGTAAAAAGCCTGCAGTCTACGGACTGACACTCCTTGAAATAACAGGACAGGGTAGGT
>JAUILM010000680.1 GCA_030432855.1 Bacteroidia bacterium | reverse complement strand
CCTACCACGATGATCTATAACAATGGATTCATGGAGTTTTGGGCCACGGGACTTGGTCAGTTAGGGCCTACATCACCTCCTGATACGGTGCAGGTATACGGAGATGGCTCAACACGCGCCTATATGACGTCTCTGCAAGATATTGCAGCATACGTTAGCAAAATTGTGGTCGACCCTCGGACTGAAAACAGGGAGGTTAAAATAGAAAACGTCAGTACTTCTCAGAATGAAATGATCGAAATATGGGAAGACTTAAGTGGTCAATCAGTGGAAAGAGTATCTGTCTCTGCCAACGATCTTAATACGATAATAGCCAGCTCAAATACACCTGAAACATTCATGCAAAAAGTTTTCACACAGTTACATAAATCAGTCTGGATCAATGAAGACTGCATGAAGACACGACCAGCAGTGTTAGATGTAAAAGATCTCTATCCCGAAATAAAACCAAAGGACATTCATCAATATCTCGGACAATTTATTGGATAGTACCAAAAAGTACAATTCAAATTAAGGCCATGTTCTTGTACTTCAAGTAGGCTTCCAATGCAGTCCTTGTTTCCATTTTTGCAATGATATTCCTGCGATGTTTATCCACTGTCAGTTTGCTAATGAACAATTTGGAAGCAATATCCTGACTAATATATCCCATACCTATAAGATTCAGAATCTAGATCTCTCGGTTGCTTAGAATATGTTTAACATCTTTTCGTTCCTCAAACAACTCATACAGCTTTTGATTACTTGGACCCAAAAAACTGTAACTAAAATGTTGGAAAGGCACAAGATCTGTCACATCGATGAGTTTGCCAAGTGAATACCTCATATTTCCAAAGGAATCGTAAGCAAGCGGCGTAGTACATTTGAGTATGACTTTTTGATCTTTAGTCAAATACAGGCATCTAAATATATCGACCTCGGGCGTAATGCCTTCTTTCTCATCAAAAGCGCAGGAGAGAACAGTCTCCACCCACTGAATAGCGGCATTAATATTCTTATCCGCAATGTGCTCATAAAGATGGGTTATATCATTCCGCATAGGGCCATCAATCCCAATAATCTTATGCAGATTATCTGTCAACGGCTCAAACTGAACCTGCTCACAATCGATAATATATAAGGCTTCATTGGGGAATATGGAATAACGGGATTTTATATCGTCTATAAGAAATGTCGTAGGTAATGACCCGTATTCTCTAACTGTATGAGCTTCAATGATCCTATCGTACATACTATTTTATAGGCTGATTGCTTCTAAATATACGCATTGATGAGTATTGACACGGTCTAATAGTAGAACTACATTGTGTGCATAACGATATAAACTGTGAAAGTTCCGAAATTATGAAACCTGCTTGAACCAAATGATCAAATTATTGCAACATCTGGACAAATCCAATGCGAGGAAACAATCTACTTTTAATTGTCTTGCTTTACGAGGCTACTATCATACTACCAACACAATTAACTCGACTTGATCATGACCCATATATCTCCATACGTTTATTTATCAGTATCAGAAGAACTCTCGATTGAGCAACATCCAATTCCCGATGCCTTATCATTAACCGAATTTACTGACACACTTCTTGAATTACTCCAGACTTGCAAAGAAATGAGAGCAATTACCTTTGCAGGAGTGGCCTCCTCTGGTGAAGAAATACACATTGAACTGCATAAATTATCAAGTAATTTGTATCCAGTAAAGAATCATCATCATGACAGATCAAAAACCTTCCCTAAAAGCGATAGCTTAGAAAATTCCAGTCCTACCTGTCAACACCCTGTTGAGAAATCAAGACAAGAACAATTTCTAAAAGAGGTCTACGAAATCATAGAAGAGAATTTTGGAAATCCAGGATTTCAAATCAGTGATCTTGCGACGAAGCTCTTCATGAGCAGGACCCAATTGTATAGAAGACTCAAATCTATTACCGGAAAGAATTTTACCACTATCCAACGTGAACTTAAAGTAAATAAAATCTGTCACCTACTTAAATCAACCGATCTGACCATATCGGAAATTAGCCATAAACTGGGGTTTAGGGATCCCAGCTATATGAGTCGTACTTTCAGGAAAATAAAAAAGATGAGTCCGTCAACATACCAATTGACTCATAATCAACGAAGGGACCTCATCAATCAGAAGATCCGTTTTTAGTTGATTAAATCGTATTTTCTCTCCTCGATTATGAGCTATCCTATCAAAGCTGATATAGTACCTTTAGTAAAGGGAGTCGTCCAAAGTCTTAAACCCTTTGCAAGGGTACATGGATCTTCTATTCAGATGAGGAGTATATCAAGAAGTTGGCATACCATGTACGAGCCTGACATCCTGGTACCGCAACTATGTAATGTAATCATCAGAATCATTACGCTGAGCAAAGAAAATTCAGACATCCAGATTACAATCGCAGTGGATACAAAGGTCCCTGATAGAAACTTAAATTTAATTATCAACACAGAAGGAATAGACGAAGGATCTGTAAGAATGCTTAATGATGAAAGTAGTCCCATTGTAATAACTACCTTAGAGGAATTGGGAAGATTCAATGTTTCATTCCCCCTGGCTTTAACCATGAAACTTCCCAATTATCGGGAGAAGAAAGATCACAGTCTAATCAAACCCTGGTATAATGAGATCCGAAAGAGACTAACAAATCACTTTAAGAGCATTGATAATTTGGAGAAGGCAGCTGCTTTCAGAGGTGAGGCTGAAGCCGAATACCTCAGGAGAGTGAATGATCTCATTCAAAGCCGTATGCATTGCGAAAATTTTCATGTAGAAGAATTGGCAAAATCACTTCATATAAGCAGAGCTCAGCTATTTCGAAAACTTAAACCGTTGGTACAAATGTCGCCCGGTAGATATATCCGATTTGTACGACTCGAATCTGCCAGAGAAATCCTCCAAAAAGGTACACACAATGTGACAGAGGCTGCATTTGCTGTGGGATTTGTAAATGTGAGTCATTTCTCCCGGTCATTTTATAAGCAATTTGGATTTAGTCCAAGCCAATTATCAAAGAAAATGACATAAAATGAAACAAACAATCGGCTTTATGAATCAAATAGAACATCTCAAATAACTATAAGAACCTAGATTTGTAAATAATAAAATCTTTTAATGTAATGTCACATTCCAAATTCATCCTCGAATACTTCGATTCCATTAGTGGGAGTCCCAAAACACCTGAAGCTTGCGATCAGTGGATGACCGATGAAGAACTTAAAGAACACATACTATTCTTTGACACGATCTTTCCCAACTACGAAATATTTGCCGATGAAATTACCTCCGATGGTGATCGGGTCGTTGTTCGTGCCCGTATGAAGGGAATTCATAAAGGCACTTTTGATGGAATCCCTCCCACCCACAAAGAAATCGAGATGCCATTTGCTATTGGCTACACGATCAAGGATAACAAGATTGTTGATCACTGGCTCATCGCCGATCAAATTGCTTTAATGCAACAATTGGGGGTTATGGAGTCAAAGACATAGGTCTCTACACCAGTCTTGATATACCCTAAACCTACGAATCCTCTCAACTCGTCCTATGCCAACTTTGGTTTCTGCCTTACAACAACTCAAAGCCGTGAATTGTATCACGGCTTTTCTTTGAAGATAAGGTCTATCTGTATGATACCAGAATACCATAAATTGAATCAAAAGTACCATAAATAAATTTACTATTGAAATACATTAAAAAACTAAATTAATTAATCAAATTACCTGATG
>JAUILM010000679.1 GCA_030432855.1 Bacteroidia bacterium | reverse complement strand
CCATCCTGGTTGTCTGGAGTCCAGTAATCCACATTCAGGTTATTGTATCGTGCAAAGAGCGAGTTGTTTCCGACGTGAGAGGTGCCAGCGGTGTCATCGAAATTTATACAGATTAGAACTAATATTGGAGTTTATTTAAGTCAGAAAAGCCTATTCTCATATGATTGGATAGGCTTTTTGTTTTACTGCTGGCTTTGTATTCAATTCAGTACCAATTTTCATATCTTAAGACGCAGTAAATAAACCGTGTTGCAGACAGATCGCTTCTCTGTTTCACAATTGATAACCTGCCATAAAAGCATCAAGATGATACCAAAGAATCAAGTGGCCCAATCCTCCGTACGTATTCAAAGGAAATCAAGAAGAGAATTTCTGAAATGGACTTCGATTGGAGCTACCGGTATGATCCTGGGCGTCCAGCTGGGCTGTAGCAATGCAGAGGAGTTCCTTACTGGAAGTCCGGAAGCAAATTATCAACCTAATATTTGGGTCAACATAAATGGAACCGGTGAAGTATCTATTGTCACACATCGATCCGAAATGGGGACTGGAATACGCACCAGTTTACCACTTGTGATTGCGGACGAAATGGAAGCTGACTGGAAGCAGGTGAAATTGGTCCAGGCGGTAGGCGATTCAAAATATGGTGATCAGAATACGGATGGGTCCTACAGCATACGGATGTTCTTTATTCCGCTTAGACAGATTGGTGCCACCGTTCGACATATGATGAAGATGGCAGCTGCGCGTGAGTGGAACGTGGACGTCAGTGAATGTACCGCTGAGAACCACAAAGTCATGCATACATCCGGTAAGATCCTTGGATACGGATATCTGGCAGAAAAGGCAACGGATCTGGAAGTACCGGATGTGAGTACTATTTCGCTCAAAGATCCTTCGGAATTTAAGTATATCACAAAAAAGACCTCAATTTACGATCTAAAGGACATCGTGACCGGGAAGGCAAGGTTTGGTCTGGACGCAGCTCCTGAAGGCGCTAAGATCGCGGTGGTTGCCAGAAACCCGGAAGCAGGAGCGGGTATTTCTTCCTTTGATGATACGGAGGCCAGTCAGATCACTGGAGTTCAGAAAATATTTCAACTCGAAGCACCCGGGTTTCCCACGAATTATGATCAGGCCCTGGGCGGTGTCGTAATCGTAGCCGATAATACCTGGAGTGCACTTAAAGCGAAGAGCGCGCTCAAGGTAAACTGGACATCTGGACGGAATGCAGACTATGATTCCGCTCAGTTTGATGCCGATATGTTGAATCGAGTAGGTAAGTCGGGGAAAATAAGAAGAGAACAGGGTAATGTCAATCAAGCCCTACGCGGAGCTTCTAAGGTGATTAGTTCGAGCTTTAAGGTTCCACTCCTGTCGCATGCTCCGATGGAGCCGCCCTGTGCGGTAGCCCATGTGACATCAGGGCAGGCCGAAGTCTGGGCTCCGGTGCAGGACCCACAATGGACTCGTAGAGCCGTGGCTGCCGCACTAGGATATGACGAATCACAGGTGACTGTCTATGTGACACTGCTGGGGGGTGCTTTTGGCCGAAAGTCGAAACCGGACTTCGCAGTGGAAGCAGCTCTTGTATCTCGTGAAACGAATATGCCCATCAAATTGATGTGGACGCGCGAAGATGATATCCGACATGATTTCTATCACTTTCCCTGTGCCCAACATCTTGAGGTAGGTATAGATGATAGTAATAAGGTCACTGGATGGTTACATCGTTCAGTATTTCCACCCATTGGTGGTACGGTAAGTCTTGATGCCAGAGAACCCGCATCTTTTGAGATCAGCATGGGGTTGGTGGACCTACCTTATAATATTGAAAATGTATGCTGTGAAACACAAGAAGCGCCCGCTAAGGTCCGGATTGGCTGGTTGCGCTCGGTAGCCAACATTCACCATGCTTTCGCCGTAGGCTGTACACTGGATGAGGTCGCAGAAGCCCGGGGCGTGGATCCTGCTCAAAACCTACTTGATTTGCTGGGACATGACCGCATCATTGATTTTCCATCCCTGTCGGAGGAATTTTGGAACTACAATGAAAAAGTGGAAGATTTTCCCTGGGATACCGCTCGGTTTAGAAATGTCATTGAAACGGCACGAGACAAATCGGGCTGGGGTAAGTCCCTTTCCGCTGGTCGAGGCATGGGTATTGCCGCTCATCGCAGCTTCCTGACCTATGTAGCATGTGTTGTGGAGGTCGAGGTAGCAGATGATGGATCTATTACTATCCCCAGTGTTCACTACGCTGTTGACTGTGGCGTGCCTGTCAATCCGGAAAGGATACGGTCACAGTTTGAAGGGGGAGCAGCTTTCGCTACCAGTATCGCCCTGAAAAGTGAAATTAGTGTGTCTGGAGGCGCCATAGAACAAAGCAACTTCCATGATTATCAGGTAGCAAGGATGCAGGATGCTCCCATGGAGACTGAGGTACATATTATTGAAAGTCAGGAAAAACCGACAGGTGTGGGCGAACCACCCGTACCTCCATACATCCCGGCACTTTGTAATGCCATTTATGCAGCCACAGGTCAGCGGATACATGAGTTGCCTGTGAAGCTGGCATAGAATACAATGGATTTAGGGGAATTAAAAGATCAACTTACTAAGCTGGGCATCTTTGAAGGGGAAGAAGTTACTTTTTCCCCACTGAAGGGTGGGGTTTCATCCGATATTTACCTTATTCAGAACAAGGGTCGAAAATATGTGTTAAAGCAAGCCCTGTCACAGCTTAGAGTGGAGGAAGAGTGGCTGGCGGATGTGACCAGAAATCTTGCCGAACAGGATTTTATTCATTATGTGTCTTCATTTGCCAGGGACAATGTACCTGAAGTGATTCATGCTGACCGGCAAAATGCCTTTTTTGTTATGTCGTATTATGGACCTCCCTATCAAAACTGGAAGGCAATGATGATGACCGGGCAAAGGTCGCCGGAAGTCACCCGACAAGTGGCCAGGCTCCTGGCACAAATCCATAGTCACTCGTATCTCAATGAGTCCGTACAACATCAATTTGATCATACAAACTTATTCCTGGAGCTACGAGTCGAACCGTACATATTATTTACAGGTAGTAAATATCCTAAGTGGAAACAAATATTTGATACTGAGGCGGAGCGACTACTAGAGCATGGTGAGGCGTTAATGCATGGAGATTTTAGCCCCAAGAATATCCTGGTAAATGGTGAGCAGGTTTTACTCCTGGATCATGAAGTTGCCTGCTATGGAGATCCCGCATTTGATATTGCATTTATGTTAAATCATCTGCTATTAAAACGGCTGGTATTTTCAAATGCTGAACCAGGTGATTCAAAATTGCCCAAAGTATTTTGGGATCATTATTTTCAGCAATTAAATATAAAACAGTCAATTGACTTAAAAATACGTACGATACATTTATTGAAAATGTTGATGCTTGCCCGGGTGGATGGTAAATCCCCCGCAGAGTATCTTGATGAAGGGCACAGGGATTGGATTCGAAAATTCTTCACGAAGAGCATTGGAGTAAATTTTCAAGATAATTTTGATGCTTTTTTAGATTTTTTTGACGAGCACAGATTTGATGACAAAAATTAAAGGAATAAAGGCATTTACGGTATTTGACTCACGTGGGTATCCCACGATTGAAGCCAGGGTACTACTGGATAATGGAAAATCTGGTTCGGCTATTGTACCCTCAGGAGCAAGCACGGGCAAGTTGGAAGCATTGGAGCTAAGAGATGCGAGGGGGGATTA
>JAUILM010000678.1 GCA_030432855.1 Bacteroidia bacterium | reverse complement strand
GAGTCAGAAATAATCAGATTTTCTTACCCCAAATAAATAGCAATGAGATATAACACAATTATTATTGGCGGAGGTCTGGCAGGATTAACTGCCGGAGCTACACTCTCAAAATTTGGAAGAAAAGTACTCTTACTAGAGCAACATTACAAACCAGGTGGTTGTGCCACTACTTTCAAGCGGGGCGATTTCATTGTGGAAGTAGGCCTGCATGAGATGAGTGGTATGGGTGGAACAGGAGCACTTCCCCAAATATTTGAATTGCTGGAAGTAACTCAAAATGTGGATTTGCTCAAGGTACCTGAGTTTTATGCCGCATTTTCAGATCAGGATAAGTTTGTTTTTCCACATGGCTTTGATAATGCAACCCGGGCATTAATCGAGCGATATCCTGCAGATGAAAAAGGAATCCGGCGCTTTATGAAAGTTATTGCCGGTATACGTAAAGAAGCTCTGAGTTTGCCGCGATCACCCCTAATGCGTAAACTGGCTTATCCACTGATGCCTTTGCTCTATCCTAATCTTGTAGAGGCATCTAAACATACCGTAGGATCCTGGTTAGATAAGTACATTTTTAATGAGCAATTAAAACTCGATTTGGTAGCGCACATTGCCTATTGGGGAGATGACCCTTATACTTTGTCGATGTTCTACTTCGGCATGCCATTCTCAGGCTTTATTCAAAAGGGCGGGCATTTTATTAAAGGTGGTTCGCAGCAGCTTTCCAATCATTTGGCGGAATTTATTGAAAGACAGGGCGGAACGGTTCTCTTGGGGAAGAAAGTAGAGAAGATCGTTACAGAAAATGGTAAGGTAACCGGAGTAACCTTTCACGATCATTTTGCCAGACATCTCCAACCGGTTACTATTGCCTGTGATAATGTGGTAGTGAATTGTGCCATACCTCTGGTGCCTGATTTATTGGACGGGCATCATGCAGTCAGGCTTGAGGAGAAGATAAAATCGCACACAAATTCTTGTTCATTACTCTGTATGTATCTGGGATTTAATCAAGATGTTAAATCCTACGGAGTTCAACACTACTCAAATTATTTTCGTGGCGTAGATGTGAAATCTCTAAAGGATGTGAAACCAAATCACCAGGATGATTGGTCAAAGCGCAGTTTTATCTTTGTAGACTATGGCCAGGTTGATGCTCAACTGGCACCGTCCGATAAATCAGAGGGGGTAATTTGTACAGTCGATTATTTAGAGGACTGGCAAAATTTATCTGAAGAAGAATACAAGGCAAAAAAGGAATCTGTCGCTGAGACTTTATTGCACCGATTGGAGGAGCAATTTCCGGGCATACTTGATAGTATTGAGTATTATGAGGTATCCACACCTAAAACGATTCAGCGCTATACATCAAACCCTGGTGGATCTGTATATGGATATGCACAAACTCCTGATCAATCAGCAACGAAGCGATTTAGAAATAATTTCCTGATTCCGAATATGTATTTTGCTTCAGCGTGGGCATTTCCGGGTGGAGGTTTCGAAGGTAGTATAACCTCAGGATTTTTAGCTGCCTTGCAGATGCATCAGGATGATATATGGTCCGAATGTGATGATGTCAAATATGATGATAAGAGAGTGATTGAGTTGGTAGAACCAAAAAAAGTCTACGATAGTAAGGTAGAGTTGAGTTTTAAAAAGCCTGCTCACTTTGATCATCAACCCGGGCAATATGCTGTTCTAAAGTTGAAAAACCCTAAGGTAACTAAGCTGGACTTACCCTATCGATGGCTCCCTGTAATTTCATCTGCTGATGAAGATCGCGTCCGTTTTCAAGTCGATCTCGATGGAAGTAGTTTTGCTAAAAGCTGTGAGCAATTAAAATTGCATGATGAAGCGCTGCTATTTGGCCCGATGCTCTAGTCAAGTCTTTTAAAAAATGAAATATTATGATGGGTGCAATTTTTTTCTCGGGAAAATATGGAAGTACGGCGCAATACAGCTACTGGATTAGTGAAGCCACCGGACTACCTGTATTCGATATTAAGGATGTTCGCGCCGATCCATCAGAGTATGACTTTCTGCTATTGGGAAGTTCGATACTATATTTTAAATTAACGAATCGAAAATGGGTAAGAAAGAACATAAATGTGCTTAGGGGTAGAACTAAGATTTTATTTTCGGTTTCAGGTGCTGGCCCCAGTAATAAACTCAATAGATGGGTCGCCAATTCACTTCCACCAGATTTCTTGTCTGAGGTAAAACACATTGCCCTACGTGGTAAGTTAGATCATTCAAAAGTCAGCTGGTGGGTCAGAATCATTTTATGGATTGGATCTTTATTCAATCGGAGCGCAGATGCCAGTAGAGACGAACGCTATGGATTTGACTATATGGACAAATCCACTATCGAACCCATTGTGCTACAGGTCAAAGAATTGCAGAGAGCCAGGTTGCTCATAGGTGAAGATTGACATTCGTAGTGCGAATTAAATGGATTTTGGTGATTGAAGGAGGAACCTAATTGACTCCCGCTCGATTGTATCCCACCGTCTCCCGATAGATTTGCGGAGAGACTTCCGCATTTTTCTTAAAGAATCGACTAAAGTAGTATTCATCATTATATCCCAGATCATAGGCGATTTCCTTCACGGTCTTGTTGGTCAGGTAGAGTTCTCTCTTGGCCTCAATGATTATTCTTTCTGAAATGAGTTCAGTAAGGGTCTTACTGAAGTGTGTCTTTGTGAGTTTGGTCAGAGCCTTGGGTGTCATGGCCAGCATCTCGGCATAGTCACTGGCACTGTGTTTAGTTTTGTAGTGGGTGTCAATGTAGTTTTTTAGGTTTTGTAAAATAAAGGGTTCTTCATTTTCTACTTCTACGGCTTGCCTGTCAGATTGTTGCTCCGTCTTTAGCCTGGCAGCAGTGATGAGAAATATTTTTAAATAGGAAATCAAAAGTTCGTATTGGGCTAGCGCTGGTTCCTGCATTTCCTCTCTGAGTTGATTGATGACCATGTCAAATTTCACTTGGCTGGCTGTATCTATCGACAGCAGGGGCGGGTCGTAAATATTGTTGAAAAGTACTCCATTGCAAGCTACTTCTTTCTGATGCTTATGGATGCAAAAGAAGTCAGGATGAAAATTGATTACAATACATTCTGCGGAGTCATCAAACTCAAACTGAAATGGTTGGTATGGAGAAAACGAAAATAGTGTATTGCCATCAAATGAATACTGAGAAAAATCAGCGTGTAAGTTTCCATGACCTTCTCTTACCCATATCAGGGAGTAGAAGTTATTTCTTTGAATTTGGTCAAAGGGATTGTCCTTACAGACCTGGTATAGCTTCAGCGCTAAGTCCCCGGTTTGTCCATTGACCAGTGTATATGTATTCTCAGGTATCATAGATGAATTAGGACATCAAAACAAAAAGATAGTTTAATCCATGTTATAGTTTGATGCTTTTTGTTTTCCAGCAGACAATAAGGGGTTTATGGGTTTTTGAAGTTGGTGGTAGATTTATCCGAAATCTGTATCTTGATGATATAAACAGTACTGCGAGCAGCCTTTGCCTTGGCTATGGTTGCCAAAGCAAAAGAGTCTTTCGCTAAAGCTTCAGACTCTGGACAGTGACTTCCGCTGTAGCTCCGGTCACCGGGGAGGCTGGGTGACCTACGCTAGAAGCTTCGGTCACCAGAGGGTAGCGGGCAAGCACCATTTTTTCGATCCTGATTTGTTTTGGATTCTGTATGTTCTTTTAAAGTTTGTTTTGGATTTTAACGAATGGTCCATTGCG
>JAUILM010000677.1 GCA_030432855.1 Bacteroidia bacterium | reverse complement strand
TGATTCATTATGCAGGGATTAAAGAAGATTAGCTGGAGCCATATTCGACTGTGAGCCCACTCCGAAAAGTATCAATTTCACAAAATGAGGCATTTTGAATGAGATTTGCACTTTTTCGAGATTCGGTGATGCCTGAGTATCAGCGAATTGAGAAAAATGGAAAGATCGGCAAAAGGGCCATATTTGATTTGACTACCTTTTCGGAGTGGGTTCACCAGCGAACTTTGTGAAAGGATGTACACTAAGACTACTTCCTCAAAATGCCCATTCATCAAGGTAGTGCCGAAAGATCTTAACCGTATTGATTGCATCGTCAATGGCACGATGCGGCTGCCCCTCAAACTCAAAGCCTTCTCGTGTCAATGCTTTTTGCAGTCCGATGGGTTTATTTAATCGTTTGAGCTGCTTGTAAGCCCTTTTTAGGTTTAAGTAAGGATCCAGCCATTCATGATCTATATCGTGCAAAATGCTATCGTTTCGCAACAAGATGCGATCCTCCTTTCCCCAGGCTACCAGCAGATACTCTTCTTCGTAGATTTCAGCCCAGTCCAGAAATTTCTGAATCACCTTAGGAAAATTGTCGGCACGCTCTACCTGATCCTGTTCTATACCGGTCAGTTCAGTACAGAAAGCTGATAACTGTCGATTGATTTGAGGTTTTACAAACTGATTAAAGCTACCTAGTTCTTCTCCAAATCGATTGAGCTTGATAGCTCCAATCTCTATGACTTCCTGTACGTTATTGGGTGGTGCACCTCGCCAGCATGTTGCCTCGAGATCGTAAAGTAAAAAGTTCAAATTCTGCAGGTTTTCAGTAAAGCCTGAAGAGGATCTAGCCGGATGTTACCGTGGATTTTTGTGATCGAATGCGATGTAATTCCGCATCAAGACCATATCCCTCCAGACGATTATGGTAATAAAACAGCAACTTCAGGTTTTCGGTTGTAACATCCCCTTCCTTAGTCAGTTTGAGTGGCTTTTTTGCATGATATAATCCCAAATTGCGCAATCCATCCTCCACGACCTCGTCCAGTGGCCAATTGACAGGTTCTGAGATGCGTATCCTCTGTTGCTCTTCCAACTTTCGAAGCTTTGATCTCAAATGCTCCAACTGCTGTCTAAACTCATCTATTGATATCACGCAATCTTCAAAAGGCAACTTCAGGATACCAAAAAGATCCAGTGCAGGATTGCGTTTTACGAGAATCTCAAAGGCAGTAAATGCTACCAAATGGGAGGTCAGCACAACATTATCTCTTTTAAACCGCTCTACAATTCGTTCACTCAGGAGCTTGGTATACACAGACTCGCGTTGCAGATCCTGCGAAACCTCATTATCCAACTTGAAGTAATCCGAAATATTGATTTTACGTCCGTGCTCGTCATAGCTCTCACCCTGATCATCCACAAAGTTACCCAGCACATCAAAGGGTTCGCCAAAGGACATGACAATCTCCGAACTCTCATTATAAAACTGAAATAGGAATTTTAACAACTTACGCTTGCTTTTCGAATCATCTCGAATCTCCAGATATTTATCTTTTCCTATACTGCGTAAGTGCTGTTCGATAAGATATCGTGCCTCCAGTACAAAGTGATAGTCTAATATCAGCGGCACAATAAAAATCTTGTTGTTTGACTTCCCCTGACACAGTGATCGCTGGGCTTCAAGTACGGTTCCCAGTAATCCCAGTTTTAATTGTGTCTCCATTTTCCCAGACCTTGACCGGGTACCTCCGGGAAAGAACAAGCTATGCACTCCTTTCTGAATACTAAGATTACTCATGGCCTTAAGTGCCTCCAGGTATATGGGGTTCTTCTTTCGTCGATCGACCCGATATGCCCCTAATCGATTCATAAAGTAGGCGGCAGGACCAAAATTGTATAGATTAAGCCCGGCACCATAAGAAAATGAAGGCAAGCCCACTTTTAGATCTACCGCATATCCAATCAGCACCGAATCCAGGTTGCTGAAATGTGTGGGCACAATGACAATCGTACCTTTCCTGGCCAAACTTCGGATACGTTCGATGTTTCCGTAGATCTTGATCTTGTGAAACAGTTGTTCTTTCCTACCCCAGCCTTTCGTCTTCTTACCTCGCTTGCTTAGTAGTCGTTTGAATAATGCCGTAAGGATTTTCCGGGCCTGCAGATAAGTCTTGGGAACAAACGAACCAACGATTTCTTCGGAGTATCTGTCGGTAATACTGTAGACCGCTTCTTGCTCGGATTGCTTCAGCAGTGGGTCATCGTTAGACTTTCGGGCATCTTCCAGTTTTTGCCGGACCCTCTTCCAAAAAAGCTGCTCCTTGGGAGGATCCACACGCCACGGCTTATCCCGCATCCGAATCCTTTCCTGATAAACAGTCTTAGAGAGTAATTCCGAAAAATCACCCTTATATTTTTCATTGAGGCGCTCTAATGTATGCTTATTGATCTCTTCAATGAAGTCTCTCCTGCCAACACTTAATTTGTAGATTGGCCAGTCTTCAAGGTCAGGTAAAATATGATCATACAACTGGAGTTTCTCTTCCATTGCGTCCTTTTGGTTTCTGCACGTTACTTCTTACAACTCTTGCTGCGCGTTAAGTTCCTCAATATAAGTTAATATAGTTTCTTGCCCTTCCCCAGACACGGCTGAAGCCAAAAATTCCGGCGGCAGCGACTCCCAATATTCAAGTAGTGTGGATCGAATGGCCTTAATCTGAGCCGGGATCTTCGATTTCTTTAAGCGGTCGATCTTTGTGTAAACAATAGAAAAGGGAAGCATATTTTCTCCCATCCAATTGATAAATTCCAGATCGATTTGCTGTCCTGGGATGTTAGAGTCCAGGAGTACAAACGTATTGACCAAAGCATCAGAACCCATCAAATAGTTACGCACCATCTTTTCCCAACGTGCACGTTTTCTCTTCGACTCTTTTGCATATCCATATCCTGGCAAATCAACCAGCAACCAACTTTCATCTACCAGAAACAGGTTGATCAGCTGGGTTTTGCCTGGTTGTTTTGACACCTTAGCGATGGACTTTCTATCGGTCAGCATATTTATCAGAGAAGACTTTCCCACATTGGACCTGCCAATGAATGCATACTGCGGCTTAGCGAGATCAGGAACCTGACGAAGTGAGGGAAAGCTACCGATAAATCGAACAGATTTCATTTGTTAGTTTTTCTTAAAATTTTGCGATTTTTGGCTGCCCAATTTAAAACTATTGTTAATAGCAACAGTTACAAGGATACACATCGTTCATATTAGCGTTGCAATAGCATAGTTTTTGATGACGAAATGGATGTAAAACGCAAAGGCTTGCAAAAGTACATATCTACAGGTATCATTTTAGTCTGCCTAATCCTTCTTTCACAGAAGATGGAAGGCCAGGTTCGTTTCGGTTTTAAGGGTGGACTCAGTACCTATGATCTTGGTGTTACAAACCCGCTGGATGTCATCAATGACGGTTCAGACTTTCGGTTAAATGTTGAAGATTCCAAGTACGGTTATCATTTTGGAGTTCTTCTGCAGGCCAAGTTTTCCTCATTTCTGATCCAACCTGAAATTATCTTCAATTCCAATGCCGTCGATTACACTTTTCAGGAAGTGACCAATGGGAGTCCGGGATCTATTTTTTCAGAGAAATACCAGCATCTGGACATTCCGATTCTATTCGGTCTAAAAGCAGGACCACTTAGACTGATGGCGGGTCCGGTAGGGCACTATTTTCTGAATAGCACATCAGACTTACTGGATCTTGAAAGCTA
>JAUILM010000676.1 GCA_030432855.1 Bacteroidia bacterium | reverse complement strand
ACTCCTTTGACCGATCTATCTCCCGTACAATTGTGGATGAAATTGAAAGTCGATATGCAAGAATTGGTACCATTACAGAGGATTTCACACTAACCAATACGAACCCGGAGATTAGCATATCGTATCCCAGTCAGGGGAATAACAACCTGGGATGGTTGGACTACATTACTTTTCAGTTTCGCAAGCAACTTGCCTACAATGGAGCACAATTTGGATTTACTGATTTGATGTCAGAAGTTTCTGAAAATACGCGATATGTGATCGCAAACGGATCAGCCAATCTACAGGTGTGGGACATTTCCAATCCCCTATTGGTCGAGGAAATTCCACTTGCGCTGGAGAATGATCGCATTGAATTTGTTTCGGGTCAGGGTGGTCCAGATGCCCGATTTCAGGTGTTTAGCGAGAGTACTGCTTTTACTCCTCTTGCCATTGGAAAGATCCCAAATCAAAATCTGCATGGAGTATCCAATATCGACTACTTAATTATCTACCATCCTGATTTTGAAGAAGCCGCCGCAAGAATTAACACACACCGAGTAAGCCACAGTGGATTTAATGTAGGGTTGGTCAGTATTGAAGAGGTATTCAATGAATTTTCATCGGGCAAAGTTGATCCCACTGCTATTAGGGATTTTGCGCGACTCCAGCATCAACGCTCAGCCAGGTTTAAGTACATGCTTTTGATCGGTGATGGATCTTTCGACTATCGACACATCCTGACGGATCTACCAGATGAATCATTTATTCCGGTGTATGAAACCGATTTTTCTCTGGATCCCATCGGCTCATATCCTAGCGACGATTATTTCGCATTATTGAGTGATAATGAAGGAGGCGAAAATTTAAGGGGTGCCCTGGACATTGCTGTGGGTCGCTTTCCGGTGCGTACCGCAGACGAAGCCATACTGGTAGCCAATAAAGTAATTAACTACGAAACCAGTACAAAATATCTGGGTGACTGGCGTACTAATGTCCTTTTTGTTGCAGATGATGGAGATAGTGACCGGCACTTTCGGGAAGCGGATGGCATTGCTGAGAAAATCAGGTCAGATTTTCCCTCGTTCAATGTGAACAAAGTATATCTCGATGCCTATGAAGAAGAAAATACCCCGGGAGGTGTATTTAACTTTAATGCCAAGAATGCGCTGAATCAACATCTCTTCCAGGGACAGCTGGTGGTAAATTACATAGGTCATGGAGGATCCAGGGGGTGGGCTCAGGAACGGGTGCTTCAGGATGAAGACATTGACAAATGGGAAAATCTGGAGCGGCTGCCTCTATTAATCACTGCTACCTGCTCCTTCGCAGGGTATGATGATCCCTCCGATATTACGGCAGGTGAATTCACCCTAACCAACCCGGATGGTGGATCAGTAGGTCTTTTCACTACTGTACGGTCTGTCTATGCCCGGGATAATGAACGTCTGACACGCAATGTCTTTGAACATTTATTTGCTCCGATCGACGGACGTATTCCTACGATTGGAGAGAGCTTCATTAACTCCAAAAATACAGGGCAGGATACCACAAATGACAATACACGTAGATTTACTTTGCTGGGTGATCCGGCTATGAAACTCGCAATACCTCAATACAAGGCTAGCACCGTGACTATCAATGGTAAGCCGATAGCGGATGCAAGACTCGATACCCTAAAAGCCTTGAGCAAAGTAGAAGTGGAAGGAGAAATCGTGGACTTGAATGGTAATCTTATTCCCGGGTTTAATGGCAAACTTTATCCCACCATCTTTGACAAGTCTGTCACTTTAAAAACATTGGGGCAAGACGACAGAAGCTCTGAACGTACGTTTGAGCTGCAAAAGAGTGTCATTTTCAAAGGCTTGGCCAGCGTGACGAATGGGAAATTCAAATTTAGTTTTGTGGTGCCGAAGGACATCAACTATAGCTTTGGATTTGGTAAGATTAGCTACTATGCTGAGGATGGCACCCTGGTAGATGTGGGAGGTTCTTTTGATCAGGTAGTAGTGGGAGGTACCGATAAAAATGGCATCACTGACGATGAGGGCCCCGACATTCAGATTTTCATGGATGATGAAAACTTTGTTTTTGGAGGGATCACCGATAGTGACCCTGTGCTCCTATTAAAATTATCGGATGAAAACGGCATAAATGTGATCGGCAATAGTATTGGCCATGATTTGACAGCAGTCTTGGATCGTGACTTTCAAAACACCATTCAGCTCAATGACTTCTACGAATCCGAACAGGATGATTACACTCGGGGCATGGTCAATTACCCTTTGAATGAATTGGAACCCGGCACTCATACCATTGAGGTAAAAGCATGGGATATTGCCAACAACAGTAGCGAAGCACTCACGGAGTTTCTTGTAGTAGATGATGAGGAAGCGGCCCTGCGACATGTATTGAACTATCCTAATCCATTCTCCAGTGAGACCTGTTTCCAATTTGAGCATCCCTATCAGGGGCAAGAACTCGATATCCGGATTGAAATACTCACTCCTTCAGGTCGTGTGGTACGAACCCGACAGGAGACCATAAAAGCCAGTGGCAACCTATCCCGCGATGTAAAGTGGGACGGGCGGGATGAGTTTGGCGATCCTCTTGCCAATGGGATTTATATCTATCGTGTATCTGTGAGTACTCAGGACAGTAGTGGTCGGATCTTAAAGAACAGTAGTGACCTCGAAAAACTCGTTATTCTGCGTTAGCCTTTTAACCCGGATATTGCATTAGACTTTCTACTACGAGCCAAAAGCTACTTCAAATACGGGCACATAAGCACCTTTTGATTCTCACTCCCGCACAAAGTGCGGGACAGGCTGTAATGGTGACTATGGCCAGCCCACCCACTTTCGTGGTTCACTCATTTCGAGCACTGTCGTGCTCGACTCTCCCAGATCATTCGTTCATGAGTCAAAAAGTACTTGGAGCACCTTGCCTGGCGGCTAGACAGGCCCGTCTTTATTGTATCTTTTGCTCTCATGACGAAACCCTAACGCAGTATCCGGGTTTAACATAGTATTAAGATTCGTAATGCGAAAAATAACCCACACATAGACCGTATTTCTTCAACTTTTAACGCCTGAATAACAAGAGAATAAGAGGGATTTGCGTTAATCTTCCATGCAAGCAATTAAAAAATAGGCATTGCGTTATATTTGCAGCCATTTTATTTTTTTTAACAGAAACGAGATAATGCGACGGACACCGTTTTTTACACTTTTCTTTTTGGTATGTATAGGTTGGCAGACACAGATTGCTGCACAATGCATAGAAAATCCGATCGGTAGTGGAGTTTACACCTCTCTTGATGGAGGACCTTGTGCTAACGCTATTCCTACAGCTGTACCTTTCCTGAGAATAACGCCCGATGCACGATCTGGTGCTATGGGTGATGCTGGTGTAGCGATATCACCGGATGCAAACAGCATGCATATAAACTCATCCAAACTAGCTTTTGTAGATCAGGATTTTGCCCTATCTGCTACGTACTCCCCCTGGCTGCGCTCTTTGGGACTTCAGGATGTCTATTTGGCATATCTGTCTGGATTTAAGAGAATTGATGAACTGCAAACCCTTGGCTTTAGTTTGCGATACTTCAGTCTGGGAGATATTCAATTTACCAATGAAAACGGTGAACCCACGGGATTTGGACGCCCTAATGAATTTGAACTCGCCGCAGGATGGGCTCGAAAGTTGGGTGAAAACTTTAGCGTCGGGATCAATGGAAAATTCATCTACTCGAATCTCGCCGCCGGTCAGGAAGTGGGTGGT
>JAUILM010000675.1 GCA_030432855.1 Bacteroidia bacterium | reverse complement strand
TCATCTGAGCATAGACCTATCTGATCTGGATATGGCATTACTATGTCAACATGTAGAGCATAAGTATGTGGGAACCCACTGTGGTTTGATGGACCAGTATGCCAGTGTTTTTGGGACCAAAGATGCGGTTATCCTACTGGATTGCCAGACCGACAGCCATACCATGATTCCATTGAATCTGGACCCATACCGATTTCTACTTTTAAATACAGGGGTACATCACTCACTGGCTGAGTCCGGATATAATCAGCGCAGGGCAAATTGCGAGGCAAGCCTTTCTATTTTGCAGGAGGATCATGGTGTTGAGTCTTTTAGAACGGTGACGGAGGGAATGATTGAGGCTTCAAGACATCGAATGACCAGGGAGATGGAACGTCAGTCCCATTATGTGATCCAGGAGATTTCCAGAGTCCAGAAGGCTGTCGATGCAATTCAATCGAATGACTTGCAGACATTGGGAAAGCTTATGTTCGAGAGTCACGCGGGCCTGTCGTTGGACTATCAAGTGAGTTGTGCCGAATTGGATTTCCTGGTGGATCTCGCAAGAAATAATCCGGATGTCTTAGGAGCCCGCATGATGGGTGGAGGTTTCGGAGGATGTACTCTTAATCTCATTCACAAGGATCAGGTAGATCCAATGATAGAACTTGCCCGCAAAGCTTATGAGGACAAATTCGATCTGCCACTAGTACCGATTCTGGTAGAGAGTGGATCTCGTTCAATCTTGAGAGATAACTGAATTTACCCCTCTTTAATCAGCTTGTAGCGAAATGAATCGCAGAGCGCCTGATAACTGGCCTCGATGATGCTGCCATCTGCACCACAGGTCCACCAAACCTCATCATCGTCGCTTGATTTCATTAGCACCTGCACGATAGAGTCGGTGCCAGCTCCTGTCTGCGTGATACGCACCTTGTAGTCTATCAGATTTACATTGCGCAATGCAGGGAAGTGCTGCCCAAAAGCCTGACGCATTGCATGATCAAGGGCTCCCACAGGTCCGGATGATTCGGAGATCGTCATTTTCATATCCTCATCACTCACCATGTGATCCTTCAGACGGAGTTTCACGACGGCTTCACTGATGTTTGTGTTACTATCCCGCACCATTTCGGAAATTGTACGATAGCTTACCAAATCAAAATCATCTGTGAGGTTATGAAAATGCTGATAAAGAAGTACCACAAAAGACGCATCGGCACTTTCATACTCGTATCCCTTATTTTCCAGCTCCTTAATCTTGGCAAGGAAGGAGCGCATCTCGGGAGACTTTTCTTCAAGATCAATACCCAATTGCTTGGCTTTCAATGCCACACTGCTACTACCAGACATATCCGACATCAGAATTCGTCGCTTGTTGCCGACCAGTTCGGGCTCCATATGCTCGTAACTGTGCGAGACTTTCTTGGCCGCGTTTGCGTGTACGCCTCCCTTATGCGCAAAAGCGCTGATGCCCACGTAAGGTTCTTTCTTATTGGGTGTGATATTTGCCAACTTATCGACATCGATCGAAAAATCGCGTAGCTGGCTCATGTGATCCCCGCAGTTGAGATCAAAGCCTAGTTTGAAATGTAGGTTGGGAAGGATACTGGTTAGATTAGCGTTTCCCACACGTTCACCATAACCGTTGATCGTGCCTTGTACCATGGTGGCACCGGCTTCAATGCCAGACAGAGAGAGAGCTACTCCTAATCCACAATCATTGTGACAATGTACACCTACCGGGGTATCGGCAAACTTTGCATCGACCTCCTTTACAATGGCTATGAATTCCTGAATTTGTGTACCTCCATTGGTGTCACAAAGGACTATGTATTCCGCACCGCCCTCCACAGCCGCTTGCAGGGTATTCATTGCGTATTCCTTGTTAGCTTTGTAACCGTCAAAAAAGTGCTCGGCATCATAGATGACTTCTCGCCCTGCCTCTTTTAAGAAAGCGATAGACTCCCGGATCATTTTTAAGTTTTCTTCCAATGTAGTCTTTAGTACATCAGTGACGTGAAGCGTCCATGATTTTCCAAAGATCGTTACTACTGGAGTCTCGGCTTCCAATAATTGTCGGAGCTGAGGATCATCTTTGGCAGCCAGAGAGGCTCGTCGGGTGGATCCAAAAGCTGCCAGCTTCGCATGTGAGAATTCAATATCCTTGGCGAGCTCAAAAAAGCCCATGTCACGGGGATTTGATCCTGGCCATCCTCCCTCGATATAGTCAATGCCAAACGCATCCATTTTCCTGGCTAACAGTACTTTATCTTCAGCCGAGAAGGATATTCCTTCTCCCTGGGTACCATCTCGTAGCGTTGTATCGTACACCAGTACTTTGGTCTTTTTCATTTTTTCTCCCGTGTCTTTTAAAAATGACTGCCGAAGTTATTGAATATATTTAAACTAAAGGTGTGCGGGTGACTGATATCACTCAGTGACCTTCTGCTTTCTCCCCTGCAGTCACCTGGATCGACAAATGATCATCTTTCGTAGGTAAAAGGCAGGTGGCATAGTCGGTGAACAAACAGGGAGGATTGTATGACGTATTAAAATCGATATGAGTGAGACCATTCTGATCTTCATGGGGGATGTAAATATATCTACCTCCGCCATAGGTTTCCAAGCCATTGGTTTCATCAGAAAAGATGACAAAGTAAGTCGAATCATCACCAGGTAATGTGCGAAGCTGAAATTCCTGGCCATTCAATGTAAACCTGACATGGCCTGTCGGTTGGATGCTTATTTTCATGCCGAGGACGTTGTCCAATGTAACCGACTCGCTGCTATCTGCAGGTACAAATTGTGCGGATACTTTCCATTTGGGATCGATGGGGTAGTAGGGTATTGTATCGAAAGTTTGTAGGATGGGATTTTCTGTATCCCAGATTCGAAATCCAACCTTCCCTCCCCGTTCGAGTAGATGCCAGTGATATCTTCCACAAGAGAACATACCACTTTCAATAATGTCGGACCTGGCTATTCTGACCTCTTTGATTGATTGCTCATCATATCGTACCTCGACGCCCTCAGCAAGGTTGATGATAACGGAATCCGCCGTTAATGTGCCTGTCCCCATATGAGCAGGGGCTTCCTCTGGGAAACGAAGAGACTGATCATCTGCACTACCGAAATGGACCGTATTTTCTTCTTCTAACCAATCCAGACCGGCGAGGGACAACCATCCGATGGGTTGCTTTAGGCCATCCACCCGACCCTCATGCCATTCCCTGACCTGTTGTCTGTACTCATCCTGAGCCTGCACCATGAGCACATGACTTAGGCAAATCAGGAGACCAGTAATGTGTACAAGCTTTTTCATACCTACTTAATTTAACGGAAGCAAAATTAGTGATTTAGGCTACTCTTCGCCCACATAAAGAATGGTATCTACCTGCAGGTTTCGAAGGTCGAATCGCAGATCGATATTCCCTAATACCAGTTCACGAATTTCCTCATCATAACCGGTGCCCAGGAACCAGTGGTGACCCAGAGGGAAATCATTCCAGCAGACCCGTCCATTTTCATCAGATACCAGTTCCAAATCAAATTGATCCAGGGGTTCATAGCCGGGGAACTCCTCCGTGTTAAGCTTCACATAGATCGTAATGTTTCCAATAACTTTTTCGTGGTGCTGGGTAGTGAAGCATAGTCGCGTTCGTTGGATATCTGCAGATGGAGTACAGCTACCCAGGAGGAGCAAAACCATAAATATCGCAGATAACAACTTCCGGTGCATATTTCAGATTAACGACGAAATGGAAAGAAAGGTTTTCTAAATGA
>JAUILM010000674.1 GCA_030432855.1 Bacteroidia bacterium | reverse complement strand
GACCTGCTAAGGCATTTACTTGCTCGACATTCATGTCCTTAACTTTCATTCGGAGGCTATCTTTGTTTAAGGATGATACTGTTATTAAATTTAGTGTTTCTGAAAGCTTCCTTTGTGCCTCCTGCAGCTGAGGATCGTCGGTTTTTGATGTGCAGGAAGAACCACAAATGATCACCATAAGCAAAAGACCCATACTAACACGCTTCATTATTGTTTTCAAAATCCAATTTCTTTGAAGGTCAACTTACTCAAATTTAGCCAGTATGCACCATAAAGCTTTTACCATACATCATTTTTCAGCCATAGGATTGCATTTCTTAATGAAGTCTGAACCAGTGGTCCGCCGGCATGGCCATATCCTTCTATTACATCTAACTGAACAACGCAACCTTTCGCTATTTGACTCTCAACTTTATTTTGCAGGTTGGATGCGCTGTAATTTTCATCCTGACCACCATAAATGAAGTAGGCCGGGATCGGCAGACATTCAGTACCCTCAAAATTTCCAGCCATTGGGATGGAGGCATCAAACCATGAGGGATATTTCGTCGGAAAGTATGTAGAAGCCGTTCCACCATTACTGTATCCCGTTACTATGATCTTTTGCGTGTCAATTGGCCAATATTCTTTTATGTACTGAATGAGAAGACTTATTCTTTGCTCATTAATTTCTGACCACCAAATCCCTCCTACGGGCGCAAATAAAATAATATCCTGATTCTTCAAAGCCGGATAGATCAGATTATCCATGAGCCTTTTTGCAGCACCTGGTTCTTCATTGCCACCATGTAGAGCAATACACAGGGGTAGCGTATCCGTCGCTGCACTCTCAGGCACGTAGATACTGCATTCCCAACTACGATCATGAGTGAGTGGAATAGTTGCATCTCTTCTACCACCACTCAGGTTAAAATTCTGTACTCCTTCACTGGTTGGTAAAGGGACTATCCGTTCTTGGATGGTGGTATCCATTGTGGTTTCTACATCTATGTCAAAATCAGACCTGTTGCATGACGGCCAGAAGAAAAAACAAAATACCAAATAAGTAATCAGGAGTCCCTCGTAGTAAATCTTCATACTCCCTGAACGAATTTTACTATGCCTTTGTCGTTTCTCCTCCGACCGAAAAATTATACTCCTTCTACCATAAATCACGCTTATACTGTAACCATACGCCCAAAGATCCGTCTCTACCTAATATGGGGTGATAATTCCTATCTCTATCTCTGCCATTCCAGGAAAACAGACGGATGGACTGTATCCTGATTTGATAACTGTTTCACCAACCAAGTCAAACCTTTCATTATGTTCAGAAATTATTTAAAGGTCTCCTTTCGAAACCTCTGGAACCACAAACTTTTCAGTATTACGAATGTGCTGGGTCTCTCCACCGGCATCATCTGTTGTCTATTGATCCTGATTTATGTGAACCATGAACTGAAGTATGATCAGTGGAATCCGAATACCGACCGTATCGTCCGTATAACCATGGAAGGGAGTATAGGTGGAAACATTCTTTCCTCTGCTGAGTCAAGTGGTGTGATTGCACCTGATGCTGCGTCTCTCCTACCCGATATTGAAAATTGGTGTCGCTTTAGGGACTATGGAGGCCATCTGGTGAAAGTGGATGGGTCATCAAATGAAAATATCACCGTGCATGAGGCCCTTACGGTCGATAGCAGCTTTTATACACTTTTTCCAGTGGCTATGATTGCTGGTGATCCACAACGTGCACTTACACAACCGCAAACAGTCAATATTTCACGATCTCTTGCCACTCAACTTTTCCAACAACCCGAGTCAGCCCTCGATCAAATGCTGCTACTTAATAATGAAGATAGATTTCAAATAACAGGTGTGTTTGAAAATCTGCCTTCTACCACACATTTTGACGCTGATTTACTACTGGCTATGAATGGTAATGAGGAAATTGCTAATGAGATTCCCTTGTGGGGAGCAAGTAATAATTTTTTCACTTACCTGCTGCTGCGTGATGGAACCGATCACAGTACTTTCTATGATAAGTTCATTAATTTATCAAAAGAAAAAGTAGGTCAGCTTACCAGTCAGTTTGTCGGTCTCACACTAGAGGAATTTGAAGCCACCGGTCAATATATGCGTTTAGGGTTACAACCCCTGACCGATATCCATCTCAAGTCACATAAATCAGATGAACTTCAGGCAAACGGAAACATTCAGTATGTATGGATTTTTTCTTCCATTGCATTTTTTGTGCTACTGATCGCCTGTATAAACTTTATGAATCTCACTACGGCACGATCCACCAAGCGAGCTGAAGAGATCGCCGTACGAAAAGTATTGGGCAGCAGCAGGAGCCAACTCATTAATCAATTTCTTGGCGAATCATTTATGGTGACCATGTTTGCTGTCATCCTGGCATTGGGTGTTTCTATCCTTATTATGCCCTGGTTTAGCGAATTAACCGGTAGATCTTTATCATTTCCCTATGCTTCTATTTCCTTTTGGACTTTAATACTGGCTGGCACCATCATAGTCAGCTTGTTAGCCGGAAGCTACCCCGCGTTGTTTCTCTCAGGATTCAAACCGGTCGAATCACTGAAACAAAATTTCACAGTCAAAAAAGGTCATCACCTTCTACGCAGTGGCCTGGTAGTAGTGCAATTTTCTATCGCAACCGTTTTAATTATTGGAACGCTATTGATTTATCAACAAATAAAATTTATTCAACAAAAAAATCTGGGATATAGTAAGGATCAAATTGTGGTAGTGAATAGCGCACAGGCTTTGGGGCAAAACCTGGAAGCATATAAAGAGCGAATTCTCCAAAATGCGTACGTGAATTCGGCCACAGTCAGTGGATATCTGCCTATACCCTCCTATCGCAGTAATTCAACGTTTGGTAAGACGGCAGAATTTCGCCAGGATAATTTGATCAACATGCAGCAGTGGCGAGTAGATCATGACTATCTTGAAACACTGGACCTATCCCTGCTAGAGGGTAGATTCTTTGATCGTAATTTCCTAAGTGACAGCACAGCCATCGTAATAAATGAAAGTGCCGCTAAAGTCCTTCAGTACGATGAGCCGATTGGAGAGAAAGTCTATGGTATCAGAAACGGAGTCGATGTCCCACAATCACCAGAAGACTTCCAGGGGTATACAATCGTGGGGGTAGTGGAGGACTTCCATTTCCAGGGACTGCGCGAACCTATCAGTTCACTGGCCATGTTCTTAGGTCGATCCAATGGGCATATAGCATTTAAATATGAAGCGGGTGCCAGTAGTCAACTCCTGGATCAAATGGAAGTTGCGTGGCGTGAGATGGCTGTTGGTCAGCCGTTTTCCTACCAATTTATGGATGAATCATTTGCCCGAACGTATGATGCGGAAAAAAGAGTGGGTACCATTGCGTTGGTATTTGCCTTATTAGCTATCATAGTCTCATGTCTCGGACTCTTCGGTTTATCTACCTATGTAGTAGAACAAAGAACCAAGGAAATTGGCATCAGAAAAGTATTGGGTGCCACAACCACTAATCTGGTTACTATGTTATCGACAGGCTTTCTAAAACTGGTAGGCATCGCATTTATTATCGCCATACCATTTACCTGGTACACGATGGCCAAATGGCTGGAAAACTTTGCATATCGAATTGATATTCATTGGTGGACCTTTTTCATGGCAGGAATTATTGCGATCATCCTCGCATTTGTCACGGTAAGCATACAAAGCTTAAGGGCCGCCATTTCAAATCCTGTTGAGTCAATTCGAAGCGAGTAAAACTTAAA
>JAUILM010000673.1 GCA_030432855.1 Bacteroidia bacterium | reverse complement strand
CAACATTTTCGGTCACATCGGTCTGCACCGCCAGCAATCGGTCAATTTCCCCATTCGGTCCAAACACGGGAGCAATCGACCATTCCATATAAAATTCGGTGCCATCCTTTTTGTAATTCACTGTCTGGCCTTTCCAAACACCTCCTGCAGCTACCGTACTTCTTAAATTATCAAAGATGCTGAGATCTGTCCTGGGTCCTTGTAGAATTCTGGGATTTTCACCAATGACTTCTTCCCTCCTCCAGCCTGTCATCTTTTCGAATGCTTCATTCACATACAGAATATGCGGACCGGGGAAGTCCAAATCCGGAGTGGTAATGAGAATACTACTTGTCAAAGACTCCAGAAGTAACATTGATTCATCCGTACCAGATTGCAGGTTGCTCATCGAAACTAAGTTATCAATTTACGGCTAATTCAAAGCTTCTAAAAGGTCTGACCGATTCAGGATTTACATTTCCAGACCATTTCGTGCGATCGATACCCATGCAGGAGCGTCATCGATTTCTTGTCTCAGAATGAGATTTAGCTGTGCCGTATGATGTTGGACATGCCGCATATTATAAAGCAGCATTTCGAATATTGAATAATCCTTGTACTCATTTATCCATCTGGCTGAGGCCATTTCCTCAGTAAAATTCTCAATCAGCATATAACACTTATTCCTGCAATGCTTAAGATATGAGAGCATCTCCTCCTGGCTATATACCTGGTCAGGCATTTCACCTGCGGGATTAAATTCAGACAAGGTATAGGGCGAGGGTGGTGAAAAATCAGCTGGATTGACTGAAAGATAATAATCCAACCAAAACAAACAGTGATAGGTGATATACCAAAAATTTGAGGCTGAGGTCCAGACTGTTTGGGGACAGAGCTTAATGGCATTTTCCAACATATCAATGCTGGCTCCAAATTGTCTCCAAATATCATTTTTCAGGGATGGTATCATGTGATTAGAACTACTCTTTAGTTTTTTGTGTCTGCTTAGTAATCAGACATTATTCATTAATGTTTCACCAATCGCTTGGATATAGAGAACTTCCCTATCTCATCCGTCACAAGAATATTATACACACCAGGATTAAGAAAATCTAAAGTAACCCTATTGTCTCCATCAACTATAAATGATCTATGCACAACAGTGCCATTAATGCTAATAATCTGGACATCAAGTCTTCTAGAACTAACCGAATTAATATTTATGTATCCTAAGGCAGGATTTGGATAAATCCTTAGATCGATTGATACATTATAATTATATGACTCAGTAATCACCTCAGAAAAGCATATATCTCTATCAAAGTATTCAGAGCTATCAATTAATACGGTCTCTCTGATTAAGCTAGGATCATGAATTCTATAGACTGAAAATACAGCACCTTGCATATCCTTGACATAGAGAACACTATCATATGTCAATAGAGGCCGAATTTTTCCGTACTTAATGTTGTATGGAGAGGGGAAAGTGTTTGTGGTACTACCTTCTACAATCCAATTATTACAGCTATCGATACCAAACTCCCCGAAATGAATAAAAAAGTAGTCATTCATGGTAGATACAAAGTCGGCAACACCTAGCATATTACCCTCAAAAGATCGAATATTTACTACATCTCCACCACCTAAATATTCATCTAAATAAGTTTTGGTCTCTCCAGTATCTATGTTATAAATGTAAAATTGTCTTCCTCCAGCCACTGCAGTAATCCCGCTGTTGGCACCCAGAGTTCCGACTTGAAATGTCCCATTTGGAGTTCCATCAGATTCATAGATTTCATAAGTATCTGTGTCATAGTTAGGAGAAATAAAATTCACCTTGCCGTTCAGATGATGAAATGGTCTAAGGTTGGTATTACCATTAATCCGAATATCTTGCAACAACACGGTTCCTTCTTTCGTACCATCGAAAAACCAAGGCTCTAAACCATGTTCGTCATCAATTGCATCAAGAATCAGCCCATTTTTGTAAGGTAACGGCTCAGAAGAAATTTTGAGATCAACATTAAGAAAGGCTGTTGCAGCATGATCGATTCCATCATAAATCCAGGTCATTGCTCTACCGTCCTGCGCCGTAATAAAATAACGACCATTCCAAAACAATGGATCTCTTATTCCAGTCAGTGCCGATCCCTGAGAATCTGTTATCGGATGAGTCTCACTGGCAGTTCCATTGGTTACCCAGATTACTTTCTGCTCGTCAATATCCCCGTAGAAATGCATAGATGACTTAAAAACAAAAAATCTCCTGCCACGATTCCCTTTCACCTCGCCAAGATTTTTCATATCGATAAATGGATATATACCAGTGAAGTTACTGTCAATACGAAAGATTTGAGTTGAACCTGATGGAGAAACATACAAATAATCTTCATACGGGAATAGTCCAAAAGATTCATCTTCAAAATTTCTTGTCAATTGAAATACTTTTTCGGTACTAGAAAATGAATTTCTTGTTCTAACAAGCGATGTCCCACCATCACAAAGTACAGTAAATACTACATACCCTCTGAACTCCACTGGGCTTCCTATATACATTTCACTTGTGGACTTCATGAGGGTCCGAGTTGTATCCTTTTTAAGATCATGGACCCAGAGCTTCTTTCGACTAGAATCTAGAAAATAAAGATAATTATCAAGTTGAAGAATAGTTGAGAAATCAGATTCTTCGAGCCCAAAGGTTTCAATTGTCATCTGATAACCAGAGAACTGCGCAGATAGATCAATCTGAATGAACATCAAAAGGTATAGTAATAAGCAAGGCCTCATAAGTTTTCTAATCATAATCACTTAAAAATGGGCAGTCAGTGAGGTTAATCAAAAATAGTAATCAATACCGCTATTTTGAAAACAATGCATTTAATATCACCACCACAAAGAACAGCCCGATTATAGTATGAGCAATTTTCACAATAAGAAGCTTAGTCTCATGTTGCATATTTATTTACTTCCATCTTAACATTCTGATGCCTAAACATTCTATGAAAAGAAGTAGCCGCCACACATCCCACAAGGGAAAAAATGGCCAGCATCCAAAATACATGTTGATGCCCCTCCTCTCCCGGGGCATTGTCCAGAAAGTAGCCAATAACAGGTCCGGCAAAGATATCAGGTGTAAAGCCCACTACGGATACCAGACCGATGGCAGTACCTGTCAAGACCAGTGGAATACGCCCGCTTTCCAAGACAGCAAAATACAGCGACCGACCTGCATATACTCCCGTAGTGACCACCAGTATCGAAAAGAAAAACAAAATGGTTGTTGTCTCTGATATTAGACCCGTTGCGAAAAGTAGGGCCCCGATAAAGGAGACCACAAAACTGAGTGCCAGGCACAATGTCACGTACATCCGGTCCGCAAGCAGGCCAATCGCTACTCCAATGACAGGACGCATAAACAACAAGAAGGTACCAACCTGTGCAGATTGCACCTGATCATACAACATTACATCCTGTGCGTATAAAGAAAACACATCCGTAATCTTGTACCCTACGTAGGCACATAGTACTATGATCATCATGAGCCAAACCGACCGATACTGCCAAACCTGCCATACTTTACGGTAAGTAATCGGATCGCGACTCTCTGCCGTACCCTCATCTATCTTCAAATAAAACCAAACCAACAGACCCACAAGAACCAGAAAACCAGTGCTGGCCAGAATTACATATCTAAAGGCTGCTCGACTCTCGCTGATCGTAGTTTGTGAAACCTCACTAGTGAGAAATGCTGAAAAGATGAGAACACCTATCGAACCCGTCATTGCCCCTACCA
>JAUILM010000672.1 GCA_030432855.1 Bacteroidia bacterium | reverse complement strand
CGATGTTGAGCACTGCGCAGCTTTCCGAAGGGATTGATTCGATAGGACGTGGAATTAATCGATTGCAAAGGGGAATTATTTCGGATACGCGCACCAAAATGCAATTCTATTATTATGATCCGGCTACAGACTCCACGATTGTTTTCCAGCAAAGAACAGCCGCTGTATCTGAGCAAAGAATTCGTGCCACCAATGGTGATGATACATTACCACCCGTAGTGACCCGAGCCATGGAAAAAATGCGGGAAGATAGTTTAAGAGCAAATAGTTCAGACTCTACTATGCTTGCCAACAATCCCGATAGTACGATAGAGGAGGATTCGAGTGTGAAAGTGGTTCCGCGTGATAAAGACCGGAAGTTTGTGATAAAACAACCCTATCTGGATTCATTAGATCAGGCGGAGAGTATTCTAGCTACCTTCGATGTGGAACGTAGGATGGTCTATGCAGAAAATGCAAGAAATATTATTCGTAACTCGAAAAGCAGATTATATGAATATCGTCAAAAACTAAGGTCAGAGCAGCAGCGCAGACAACGATACACATACCAACTGCACAGCAAATATGCCTTTGCCGTAGTTTGTTTTATTTTTCTGTTTATCGGAGCACCGATGGGGGCTATCGTGCGAAAAGGTGGATTTGGTTATCCTTTACTGGTAGCGATCTTCTTCTTCATGTTCTTTATCATTATCTCGAAACTCTTTGAGAAGTTGGCCCGGAATATGGCGCTGGATGCTACACTTGCCGCTTGGCTACCTTGTCTTATACTCTTTCCAATTGGGTTATTTCTTACAGTGAAGGCTATGAATGACTCTAAGCTTGTAAGTATGACAAGTATCCGGGAGTTCTTTATCAAGCTGTTTCAGAGGCTTAAGACGAGCAGAGCCTGATGATTATCGATGACCAAACCCATTAAAAAGGATCGTCCTTTTCTTGGGCTTTGTTATCTCTGGCTTCCTGTAGCTTTTCCTCGATCATGCGTAGTTTTTGCTCACAATAGGCTACCAGATCATTGGCCTTACGGACTTGCATGTCCAGTTGATCCATACTGATTTTGCCATTTTCAAGGTCCCGGACAATGGATTCGAGAGCGGCAAGAGCATCTTCATAGCTCAGATTTTGCAGCAGATCACTCATGACTTTGTAGTTTTTTGGACAACACTTTCTACCGATCCATCCTGAAAATACGTTTGTATTAGATCTCCCGGTGTCAAAGTTTCTACACTTTCTACACGTGCACCATCGATTTCAGTGAAGGAATAGCCCTTCTTCAGTAAAGATCGTGGATCTAACAATTCTATCTTGGTCTTCATTTCCTTGAGATACCTGCGAGATTGGTCGATATGCATTTTACCTTCATAGCGAATGCGTGTTGCCAATTTCTGGAGTTGAAAATTGGCCTTATCCACTTGCTTCTGACTCAGAAAGTATATTCGATCGTACAGACTGCTGAGCTGCTGCACCTGTTTTTGCACCTGATGCGTCGCTAATCGGTGAATCCGGGATTGTAGATTTAGAATGGTGGAGATAAACAACAAATTTCGATCTAGCAGAAAACTGGCAACTGCGGTTGGGGTTTTGAAGGATTGATAGGAGACCAGGTCAGCTACGGTTTGATCAGTTTCATGACCAATACCTGTCAGGACTGGAAGAGGAAGATTGGCAATTGCCTCTGCGACCTCAAAATCATCAAAAGCACTCAAATCAAAGCGTGATCCGCCACCTCTAATGATGACCACGGCATCAAAATCATCTTTTCGATCTGTGATCAGAGAGACATTGTCAAGCAGTTCACCCTTGACGGAAGTCCCTTGCAGCGCATTGTGAAAAAGTTGTGATTGGAAGTGAAACTGTAATTCATTGTGCTGCAGGTGGTTAATAAAATCCTGGTATCCACTAGCTGTTCGATTACTTATAATGGCAATACGTTGTACCACCAGTGGGAGGTCTGTCAAGCGATTCTTTTCGATCAGCTGAAGCTGCTTGAGCCGGGTAATAGTAGCCTGCCGTATCACTTCAAGTTGCCCCAGGGTATAGGAGGCGTCAAAATCCAGGACTCTCAGCTTGAGACCAAAGACTGGATGATATTGCACTTCACATTGTAAAGCTACTTCAGTACCTTGCTGCAAAAGCTGAGGCAGTACATCTCCTAATTGGTTCCTGACCCGCAGGTAATCCTTACTCCAAAGTACCGCTGATATTTGTGCATCTACCTGATCGACATCTGGTCGCTTCTGCACCAATTCCAGATACTGATGTCCCCGGCTGGACTTTACCTGATGAATCTCACATTTGACCCATAGTGGTTCGGGAAAGTTCAAAGCCACAACCCTGTGTATATAGGATGTCAGCTCTGAAAGAGTATAGGTCTTTGTTGCCAAGATCTACGAGAGCACTTCTGATACGATGGCAGCGGCTTCTTCCAGTTTGATAGCAGATCGTACACTAAGTCCGGATTTATCGATGATATCCTTGGCAATATCAGCGTTGGTACCTTGCAATCTTACAATGATGGGTACTTCTACCGTTCCAAGATTTTTGTACGCCTGCACCACACCACTGGCCACCCGATCGCATCGAACGATACCGCCAAAGATGTTAATCAGGATAGCTTTTACTTTGGGATCCTTCAGAATAATTCGGAAAGCCTTCTCAACGCGCTCTGCATCAGCAGTACCTCCTACATCCAGGAAGTTAGCAGGTTCACCACCTGACAGTTTAATAATGTCCATCGTGGCCATCGCCAGACCAGCACCATTGACCATACAGCCCACGTTTCCGTCCAGATTTACATAGTTGAGTCCGTGGCTTCTCGCTTCCACTTCGGTGGGATCTTCTTCATCGGTGTCTCGCATGGCTTCCAGATCCTTATGTCTGAAAAGTGCATTGTCATCCAGTGAGACTTTACAGTCTACTGCCAGAATCCGATCGTCTCCAGTCTTCAGACAGGGATTTATTTCAAATAATGAAGCATCGGACCCAACAAATGCTTTATACAAGGAATTGACGAAACGCGTCATCCCCTTAAAGGCCTGACCACTCAAGCCCAGATTGAATGCAATCTTTCGAGTCTGAAAGGGCAGCAGACCAAGCGTTGGATCCACATATTCCTTATGAACCAAATGTGGGGTTTCCTCGGCCACTGTTTCTATATCCATTCCCCCTTCGGTAGAATAGATGATCACATTACACTTTCGCTCTCTGTCCATCAAAATAGAAACGTAGTATTCCTTACAGGCATCAAAATCGGGAGCATATACATCTTCTGCGATTAGTACTTTTCGTACCAATTTCCCCGGGCCTTCCATGCCGCCGGGAGTCTGTGGTGTCTTCAACATCATACCCAAAATATTGGAAGCATGCTCTTTCAGTTCATCCCCATTTTTTGCGAGCTTCACTCCACCACCTTTTCCGCGTCCTCCGGCATGGATTTGTGCCTTTACTACTGCAAATTCAGTATTGGTTTCTTCCTGCAACTTACCGTATGCTTGTTGCGCTTCCTCAACTGTGTTGACAACAATACCCTCTTGTATGGCTACACCATAGCTTTTCAATAATTCTTTTCCTTGGTATTCGTGAAGATTCATTTAGGTCTGATGTTAATAGTTTGGCCAAAAGTATGGTTTATACATGACTTTCATCAGGTATATGCACTAGAAATTTAATCTGTGAAGACTGAGCTGAAATTCGAGGGAAAACGACTTACTGCACAGTGAGTCGCTTCGTCAGTTGTCCTTTCGCTGTGGAAAGCCGAAGTATGTACATTCCTCTGGCA
>JAUILM010000671.1 GCA_030432855.1 Bacteroidia bacterium | reverse complement strand
AAGGGCGAATCACCTGACCTTCTCTGTCTACCATGACCAGGCCATGCATTTGATAGGCTATACCGATTCCTTTTACCTCTTTGTGATCAATGCCCGTCTTGGAGAGCAGTTGCCGCGTTGCTGTACATACGTGTTCCCACCAAACCTCTGGATCTTGCTCAGCCCAGCCATTTTGTGGCGCATGTATAGCCATCTCCTGTTGAGGTTGCTGGACGACCGCTACTTGCTTTCCTGTATCTAAATCTACTATGGCAGCCTTGATGGAAGAACTTCCAATATCATATCCTATCGCGTACATCTAACTTTGATTTGATTGAAATAATGCAGTTTGTATTCAAAAGGCTCCGTTCAGTAAAAATGCAGACTTTTTAGAAACTTCTGAAATAAAGTCATGCTTAGAATATCGAACTGCAACCCCGTCCCTGTCGTTCTCGTCAAAGTTTGCAAATAGCCTGACATTATGATTAGAATTTTCCTCTGCACAATCGTTCTTACGGCCCAGATGTATGCCCAAACCGATTCCTCTCTCGTACAATTCATCCTGGATCACACTCATGAAATTGAAGTGCAGGAAAAAAAGTTGGAGGGTGATGGATCTGAGATCATTCGGGAGGCCTTAGTAGGGAGTCAGTTTGTTCTCATTGGAGAGCAACATGGTATTGAAGAAGTCGGGCATTTTACCGATATAGTCTTTAAGGAGTGCCAGGACCTGGATTATAAGTATCTGGCTTTGGAAGTAAGTCCGATGATGGCAGGAGAAATGCGGAGGCGTGTACCAGAGGGTCTGGATGCCTGGAAGCAATTTGCTCTGCAATATCCATTTGGTGTTGCGTTTTACGATAACGGGCAGGACTATTCAATGCTCAAGTATGGTGTTGATCATGGCACCATTTGGGGATTGGATCAGGTATTCATTGCCGAATCAAGGATCCTGATGAGTCGATTAGTCGAAGTGGCCACATCAGACCAACAGAAGTCAATGGCTGAGAAATACAGACAAATTGGAGAGGAGGGAGCCCAAACCGCTATGCAGAGTATGCAAATGACAGACCTTCTGCTTTTCAAGATGACAGATTCATTATTGACTGAATTTCGACAGGTCTTTGCCGGACATGAAGAAGCGATCGCAATTCTTTATGAAATAGAAAAATCTCGTGACATCTATCAGGCATACTTTGACAAGAATTACTACGGCAATAATAAGCTCAGAATCGATTTGATGAAAGAGCATTTTCTCTCATACTACGAGGAAGCTCAGATGAAGGATGGGGCCGCTCCAAAGGTGGTTCTCAAGTTTGGCGCATATCATATGTATCGGGGATTCAGCCCCGTGCAAATGCTCGATCTGGGCAATCTGACGCACGAATTAGCCGCCATCAATGGTCATCACACGGTATCGTTTGGCTTCATGGGATTAAAGGGAGCCAGTTCGAATCCTATGACCGGCGTACAGGATTTTGACAATGTAGCTGCGATGGATCCACATCTTGCGGAGGCTTTGGATCAGAAAGAACTATCCGGAGGCTATTACCTTGTAGATTTTCGTCCTCTCCGGTATCGCAATCTTTCCAAATTGAAGGACGATTTGGTGGATAGAATTCACGCCTTTGACTTTGGCGTATTTGTTCCAGTCGCTAAGCCCTTGGAGCCATTCGGTCAGTAGTATTTCCCTCGGCCTTTTTCTTTCCCGATTTGATGTCCTAGTTTTGTCTGCATGAATCGGACGTTATCAGATCAAATCCTCAAGTATCACTGGTCGCTAAATCCTGAAATGTCTCTTCCTGATGGAGTGGACTGGTTGTACCCTTATGAAGATGCTACCGTTCGGGATGCCATGCGCCGGTTCTTTCAAAAATTTTTCTCCGACGAAATGCCCCGCATCGCATTATGGGGTATCAACCCCGGAAGATTTGGTGCAGGAGTCACTGGATTACCATTTACTGATCCTATACGTATGGAGGAAGAATGTGGGCTCGAAAATGATTTTACCAAGCGCCAGGAACTATCTTCCGTATTTGTCTATGAGGTGGTGAATGCCATGGGTGGGCCTGCTGCCTTTTACAGTAAATTTTACATCAGTTCGATATGCCCCCTGGGATTCGTGAAAGACGGTAAGAACTATAATTACTACGATAGTAAAGATCTTACCGAAGCCGTCATGCCTCTGATTTTACTAAACATTGAAAAACATCTGGAAATGGGTATATCCGATCAGGTAGTATTCAGTATGGGGCAGGGAACCAATTTCAAGTTTCTCAAAAAACTGAATGACAAGCATCAATTTTTTAAGGAAGTGAAGCCTCTGCCTCATCCACGATGGGTCATGCAGTACCGACTGAAAAGAAAGCTAGAATTTGTAGATCAGTATGTAACCGAACTGAGTAAATACCTTTGAGAGATTACTTATTGTCATCAAAGATTTCACTAAGCTCCTTAAAGAACTCCTGCAGCGGACTTAGGTCCAGATCTTCGAGTTCTTTCATGGCATCTCTCACTTCTTTCTTGTAAGATTCCATCTCCTCTTTGGTAGGAAGGGACTTCCTGACCTCATCCATATCGATTTCATTGATGGCGTGTTTTGCTTCTCTCAGACCTTCTTCCACATTTCTGCTGATCTCTTCCATGTCAATCTCATTAAGGGCAATTTTCACCTCGCGCATTGCACGATCTACCTCGTCATTGATCTCATCGAAGTCTACTTCATCGAGAGCCTTTTGTGCTTCCTGAAGAGCTTTCTGGATCTCTCTTTCGATTTTCTCTGCATCCCGGCTTTCATTCGTTTGAGCAGAAAGCAACGAAACTGAGAAGATAAGTACTGTAAGTAAGGCCAAAATTCGATTCGTCATAATACCTGGTTTTTAGACATGAGTAATACTGTCAAAAGATTGACGAATCCAGATTTAAAAATGTTACAGTTATTTCACGATTGCTTCCAAAGATGCTTCTTCGTTGTAGGGAAGGGCCTCATCCGGTGGAAGGTCAAAACGCTCATTGATGGTTCTGATGTGGTGGTCTACGCCTATCTCGGCACCCGGTATGAAACCCGGGACTGTGATCACCTGAGTGAGCACACCCCCAATACCACGGTGAATTATCCCCCTGGGGAGGTAGACTAAATCCCCTACGGCTAGCTTCGTTTTATCCAGCAGGCCATTGACCTGACTTCTTTCCAGCTCATTAGGGTTTTCGACCAGTTCGACGTGGTCTCCTGTGATGATACTGGCCTCCGGTTGCACCATCTGTACAAGATAGAACTCATCGAAGCCATGTTTGTGAGGATGGTAATGTGTAAAGGAGTCTGTGATGCGGACACGATGCGCATTGATGGCACGATAGAGATAATGCCCTACATGTCCCATCCAGGTTAGCAAAATTCTTCGGTACGCTCCGGTCTCAGTAGCACATCCTCCTGGAATGTCGGTGATGTTCGGATCCCAATCCGGACGGATCACTACCGGGATGCTGTCAGGAGGAGCTTCCGGAACCTTAAAAACCAGAATATCAATAAGGCTATCTACCTCCATGGAAACTGCTGGTTTAAGCAATACAATATCACCTACGGAGACTTTCGAAGTCGTATTATCGGATAGTTTAGCGGTACCACCTCCTTTTTGAATGAAAAGGGTGCGGTGGAAATCTTCTGCCGATAGTCCTTCTATTTGCCTTGCAAAAGTAAGGTCATATCCCGGGTTGTTCTTTTGGAAAAGACTTCGGATTTCAGCGAGTCCTTCATCCCCGGAGCCCAGTCTGGCTATCATCATTTTTGATTCATTTTGATC
>JAUILM010000670.1 GCA_030432855.1 Bacteroidia bacterium | reverse complement strand
GATTAATAAGAAATTTACCAATATACTCCTGAAGGCGGTAGAGGCACACAACAAGGAAGGCTTTGATTATATAGAATTTAAGCGATCACTGCAAAACCTCAAGAAGATGGATATGGATGAGCCCACGGTGTATAAGAGCGCCTTTGCCACGGCACAGACGCTGGGTGCCACACCCGATGGTCTGATCGAGTCGGCTAATGGGTATCTTGGGGTGCTGGAGGAAGAGGAAAGGAAGTTTCAACAAGCTCTGGCCAATCAGCGAGCCAAGCAGATCGACGGTCGTATGACCCGAATGCAGCAGATGGAAGAGACTATTCGTGCGAAAGAGGCCAAAATTCAACAGCTGCAGGCAGAAATCGAAGAACATAAAGCCAAACTGGAAGCCTCTAAGGGAGAAATAGAGGAAGCAACTAAAAAAGTAGAAGCAACCGGCATGGATTTTATGGCCAGTTATCGAAATCTGGTCGATCAGATCCGTAAGGATGTAGACAACATACGGCAGTATTTAAACTAAGAACCGAAAAATAGGGTTGGAAAGAGCAAACCGCTACAGATTAGATGTTGTTCGATTTGGGATACAGCCAAAATTGCTGGAAATTAGCGGTTTGCAAGTTGTACAAAATTATTCAAGCAAATAGAGTACTCTGATGGCAGATAAGACAAGTTTTTGGAAAAGACCTGAAGGAAAGACTGGTGCCCTGGTGCTGGCGGGTGTAGTGATCGGGGGTGGGATATTGCTGATCAATGCATTACCTGTTCTGGTTGCGCTGGCCTCCAATACACTATATCTGGCAGGTATGCTTTTAGTATTGGGAGCAATCATCTACATGGTATTGGATCCTCGTATGCGAAATCTTGTATGGTACATGTATAAGAGTGCGATGCGATGGATCACCGGAATTTTTGTTCAGATAGATCCGATTGGCATATTAAAAAGTTATGTAGATGATCTAAAGGACAATCTCCGAAAGATGAACCGGCAAATCAGTCAGCTTCGTGGACAGATGCATAAGCTGCAGGAGATGATCCTCAATAATAAAAAAGAGATAAAGAACAATCTCAACCTGGCAAGTCAGGCCAAGCAAAAGAATAAGCAGTCTGTCATGATCCTTAAGTCCCGAAAAGCGGGTCGTCTTAAGGAATCAAATATGAAGTTGGAAGATCTCTATAAAAAGATGGAGATCCTCTATCGGGTGTTGCGAAAGATGTATGAGAATTCGGAAATCATGCTCGAAGATATTCAGGATCAGGTGATGGTGAAAGAGCAGGAACGAAAGGCCATACATGCCAGTAGCTCAGCTATGAAATCAGCGATGAATGTCATCAATGGAAATGCAGACAAACGAGCGATGTTTGACCAGGCACTGGAGGCAATAGCAGATGATGTCAGTAGTAAAGTAGGAGAAATGGAGAGATTTATGGAGATGTCAGAAAACTTTATGTCTTCTGTGGATCTCCAAAACGGGGTATTCGAAGAAGAAGGACTCAAGATGTTGGAAAAATGGGAACAAGAGGGAGTCTCACTGTTGTTAGGAGACAAGAAAGAAGAACTTTTGCTGGAAGCAGCAGATGATGAAAATGTGCTTGATCTGAACCAACCGATCAAAAAACCAGTAAGAGTAGGGAATCATTCAAATCAATACGATTCGTTTTTTGAATAATCTTAAATAAGCCTCTAACATTTAGCTAAATATCCAAGTACCATGGCAAGACGACTGACGACTTTTTCCAAGTTCCTGATCACGATGATCATAATTCTTGGTCTGTTTTTCCTCATACGCTTTATTTTAAATGAAACCGATCTGGGCTCAAAGCTCAAAGAGCAGAGCCAGGAAGTCACAAGTCAGACTGATGCCGGTACAACAGCTGGCAACTCAGGATCCTCATCCAGCACTCCGGTTGGGTCTGACGATGAAGATGTACTCAATGTACAGTTGGTGACCTGGGGAGGATATGCTCCGGGACTATATTACAATGAGGGTGCACAACCTAATACACGATCCAGATTTTATAAGGATTATGGGCTGAAAGTAAACTTCATACTCAATGACAACCTGGAGACCGCACTGAATGCATGGGTTGCCGACGAATATGACATACTTGTGCAGACAGCAGACGCATTTCCACTCTACACCGCTCCTCAAGAGATCAATAACTATGAACCCAAGGTCATCATGCAGGTGGACTGGTCTCGTGGAGGTGACGTGATCATAGCCAAACGGGGTATTAACTCCATCAATGATCTCAAGGGAAAACGAGTGGCTGTAGCCGAGCCTTCACCGTCTCAGACACTATTGATTACAGCGCTGGAAGCTGCCGGTCTTAAGTATAGTGATGTCGAGATTGTAGCATCTCCCGATCCGGTGGTGGCCGCGACAACATTTAAAGGTCCTGATGTAGATGCAGCTGTAGTTTGGAGCCCTTTCCATTTGGAAGCTCTGAGAGAGATTGCTGGATCAAAGGTCCTGGTGAGTACCAAAGAACAATCCCATATCATTGGAGATATCATGTTTGCAAAGGAATCATATATCCAGCAAAACAGGGATAAGATTAACGCCTTCTATGAAGGATGGATGAAGGGTGTGGCTGAATTGTATAACAATGAATCTAATCAACAAAAAGCCGCTAAGATTCTCGGTGAATTCCTTGGGTTTCCAGAGGAAGATGCTATGGGTGCTATGATGGATGTGCGTTGGGCAACTCATGGTGATAATATGAACTTCTTTGGTTTGAATCCTTCCTATAAAGGAATGAAAGGATCGGATTTGTATGAGAAAATGGCGAGAGAATTCAACCGTCTGGGACAGGCAGAGCGTATTGCTCCCCCCTGGCGAAACGTGGTAAATACATCCGCCATTTCTGCCGCAAATAATCGTCTAAATGGACCGGGCTTTATGGCCGAAGGACAACGTGAGTTTACGCCTGCTTCCGCAACTGAGAGAACTGCTCCGGCACTGGCGGTCAAGCCCGTCACCATTAATTTTGCCACAGGACAATATCAGCTTACGGAAAACGCCAAAACATTGATCGATCTACAAGTCGCAGAAATCGCAAAATCATTTGGAAACCTGCGTGTGCGTATCGAGGGTAATACCGATAATGTAGGATCGCATGACATGAATGTGCAGTTGTCCCAGCGTCGAGCACGATCCGTGGCAGACTATCTTATTCAGACTTACGGTATGGATCGCAATCGATTTATCATTGTCGGGAACGGTCCGGATAATCCGGTCCCCGGTTGTGAAACGAACGCCACAGAGGACTGTAAGGCTAAGAACCGTCGGACTGAGTTTCAGCTGATTGCAGGCGCAGAAGCACAGTAGTCTGCATGTCACTATTTCAACTCAAAGGATCATTAAACTCCAGACAAAGTCTGCTGCTGGGGCTTGCTGGCTTTGGCCTGTTACTTCTGGTATGGATACTGCTCACTATGGGTGAGAATCCGGTTTTCCCGTCTTACATTTTACCTAAACCGGGTAAGGTCTTATCCTCCTTTGGTGAATTGTACGCAGACAATGACATTATCAGGAATACCTGCCTGAGCCTTGGTTTAAATCTTTCCGGATATATTGAGGCCATTCTAATCTCACTTCCTTTGGGGTTCCTCATTGGCTTGTTTCCGTTTTTTAAAGGACTTTCTCAGCGTCAGGTTGACGCAATCCGATATATTCCATTGACGGCCGTGACCGGGCTTTTTATCGTTTGGTTTGGAACATCGACAGCGATGAAGGTGCACTTTCTGGCCTTTGGTATATTGATTTACCTGCTTCCTGTGGTCA
>JAUILM010000669.1 GCA_030432855.1 Bacteroidia bacterium | reverse complement strand
TCTAAGCCTCGATGCAGAGTTGATCATCACGCCGCCATCTTGCGAGTGTCCAACTGTGGAGCTCGAAGATATTTGTGTAGAAGTAGGGACTACCGCAACCCTGACACCTAACATCTCAGGTGGAACAGAACCCTACGAAGTCAAATGGTTTGATAATGCTGATTTGCAAGGAGATCCCATCAGTACAGAAAACACCCTCGATGTAACCGTCGCAGGAACATACTTCGTCATGGTTAATGACCAAGACCCAGAATGTCCAGCTGACACCGCTTCTGCTTCCGTAGAATTTATTGTAGCACCTGTTATTGCACTAATTGATACCATTTGTGCAACCGATGGACTTTCTTATACCCTAACTTTCTCCGTTTCGGATGCAACTACTGTAACTGTTAATGGAGAGGTGGTTCAGGGTGATCCGGATTTCTCCATCGTATTGCCTATTGATTCTAGTGCTACTATCAAGGCAACCAATGAGTGTGCTACTCTGAACCTCGATGCAGAGTTGAACATCACGCCGCCATCTTGTAAAGCTTGTGATTTGGATGTGGAAATTACTGCTTCTAGCCCAACCATTTGCCCAGGTGAAGAGGTGACACTTACAGCTGAAGCAAGTGGCGGAGCTCCAGCATATGTCTACACGTGGACGAATAGCGCGGACGAAGTCATCAGCATGGAAGCTACGGCAGTCGTTACTGCTACGGGTACCTACACGATAATCGTAGATGATCAAGACCCAGATTGCCCAGCAGATACCACCTCTATTACCATCACCGAAGGTGATTGCATCATCGTGGACCCATGCGAGGATCTTGATTTTGTGCGACAACAAATCTTCTTCCCCAATGCTATCAGTCCTAACAATGATGGGATTAATGACGTCCTGAGATTCAGTCTCACTGAAACATTCGATGCATCCTGGCTCCCAGACATTAAGATTTTCATCTACAATAGATGGGGAGAAAAACTCAAAACAATTGATACTATCAAGGATACTTGGGATGGAACGTTCAGAGGAAAGCCACTACCTCCTGATGTTTATGGTTATTATTTCAGAGCCGTATGTCCTACAGGTAAAGTAGTAATACAAGAAAAAGGAAATATCACGATACTGAAATAATAGAGCAGATCGCTCTGTATGAAAATAAAAAGCCTCCCTGGTCTTGACCGGGGAGGCTTTTTCGTTAGTAAGAGTTAAACAAAAAAAATGGATCCGCCAATACCTTTGCAGCTATTGAGGTTTTATTGTCTCCCTTTTAACTAACTATTCAAAAATGGATTCGTCTTGCGCTCATAGCCCACACTCGTATCGGGTCCATGACCAGGATGGACAGCCACATCATCCCCCAAGGGATAATATTCCGTTACGATAGCATTGAGGAGGGTCTGCATATCGCCTCCTGGGAGGTCAGTTCGACCAATACTCCCATAAAAAAGTACATCCCCAGCGATGATATATCGATCGGCTTCACAAAAAAAAGAAAGACTAGCGGGTGAGTGACCCGGAGTAAAAAGTGCCTTCAGTTCGGTATTCCCAAATTTGACGATATCTCCTTCTTTGATAAATGAAGTGGGATCAGGAGAAGTTTTAGCGGGAGGTAAGCCATACATTTGAAGGATCTGCGGTACTGCTTTGAGTACCGGCAATTCGCCCTCATGGATCTCGAGCCCCAATCCATAGTGCTCGCTAACAAACTGATTGCCGAACACATGGTCAATATGGCAATGCGTATTAATCAGGCGGACAGGCTTTAGATTGAGGTCATTAATAGTTCGTACCAGTTCTTGCTCCTCTTGGGGGCTATTACAGCCAGGATCAAAAATGATACATTCACCCGTTTCATCGTGTACGATATAGGTGTTCTCCTGGAAAGGATTAAAAGTCAGTTTAACAACATTGGACATACTTTTCCCGTTTTCCTTTAGCAATTATTGGTGAAAAACTTTATCTTGATAAGATCAAGCCCTTTACTGTAAAAGATGGATAGATATGGTGTTTGCCAAATGGCCTTTTTTGAATCGTAACAACAACCATATCAGATTTTCCTCGTATAATACGAGACAAATAGAATAATAAATGTACATTTTATAAACGTAATAGCCGAGTCTTGTGTTTAACAAATACTTTTTGAGTATTGGGGAATCGTTTTAGGCCATACTTTTACCTGGAAGGAATTAATGCTACTATCAAAAATAGATCATTAGTAACTAACCAATCGCTAATAACTACTTCCCCGAGCAAATCAGCAAGTCAATGCAAAAAAAGATTTATCTACTTTCCATCTTCTCTTTTTTGTTTTTAGCCCTCCAGTCACAAGTGGCCGACGTCCGCTTTGGAAAAAATCGAGTGCAATATCACCAGGATTACGATGAATGGGTCCAATATGAAAGCGACAATTTCACTACCTATTGGTATGGGGAAGGTCGAAATATTGGACAGTTTGTGGTGCAAATGGCGGAGTACGACTTTGAGTATATCCAAAGCATCCTCGAACACCGCGTGAATGACAAATTAGAAATTATAGTCTATACCGATGTGACTGACCTAAAGCAAAGTAACATCGGAAACGAAGAAGCCTTCACCAACCTGACGGGACAGACCAAGATTGTCGGCAATAAGATTTTTGTTTATTTCAACGGGGACCATACTAATTTGCGGCAGCAAATTCGGGAAGGGATTGCTTCTGTTTATTTAGAAGCGATGCTTTTTGGGGCTAACCTGCAAGAAATTGTGCAAAATGCCGTGATGCTCAATCTACCCGATTGGTTCAAGCAAGGACTGGCAGCTTACCTCGGCGCGCCTTGGAATACGGAGTTGGACAATCAATTACGAGATGCCATCTTGGATGAAGATTTTAAGAATTTTGAAGTCTTTGCAGATGAAAACCCCAAACTAGCGGGTCAAGCCCTCTGGTATTTCATCGGCGAAAATTTCGGTTTGTCTACCGTATCTAATTTGCTCTATCTCACTCGAATCAATAGAAGTATTGAAAGCGGATTTTTATACGTTTTGGGAAGTCCATATGAAGTAGTGATTCGGGATTGGGCCATGCATTTTACAGCTCGTTATAAAGGAGAAGAAAGTGCGCGGGATACGATCCAGGGACAAGCCCTTAAGTTTAAAAACAAACGTAAACTACCGCTCACGCAATTGAAAATGAGCCCTAATGGCCAAAAAATAGTTTATGCCACCAATGAAATAGGTAAGTATAAAGTCTATTTGCAAGATGTCAATACAGGCGAACGCCAGGTCATTTTCAAAAGTGGTTTTAGAAACGCTTTCCAAACTACCGATTACAATTATCCACTGATTTCATGGAGTCCGAATGGCCAGGAGTTGGCTATTTTATATGAAAAAAGGGATATACCCAAATTGATGCTCTACAACACGATCACCAAGAAAAAAGAAGTGACTGATTTGGCTTCGGACTATCAACGGGTCTACAGTATCGATTTTGTCAATACTTATACACTTGTTTTTTCGGCGACAGTAGGCGGTTTTTCTGATCTCTTTCTCTATTACACCAAAACGCGACAGTCAGAGCGTATCACACGAGATTTTTATGATGATCTCGATGCTTCTTACGTTAATATCGGTAACAAAAGAGGGATTCTATTTGCCTCCAACCGCCAGGATTCGATGTTGGCCACTTTGCGGATGGATACCATCCTTCCCATGGAGAATTTCGACATCTACTATTACGATCTCGAAACGAAAAATCCCGAATTGGTAAGAGTAACGCATACTCCTTTTGCGAATGAGCGACAGCCCATGGCGCTAGAT
>JAUILM010000668.1 GCA_030432855.1 Bacteroidia bacterium | reverse complement strand
TAGAAATGGCTTCCGGCAGAGCAAACACGATCACTTTGTCTTCCAGTTCCAATCTGAAATCTTCCGTTGGTATGAAGCATTCATCTCCCCGTATGACACCTCCTACGACACTTGTACTGGGTAGATGCAACTCACCCAATGGTTTCTTAGTGACCCGGTTGCCCTTTGAAATCCTAAATTCGATGATTTCGGCGTCAGAGCCATGCACACTGGTGATAGCCTCTACATTCCCTTTTCGGACATATCTGAATATATTATTAGCTGCTATCAGTTTTTCATTTATTAGCGTATCTACTCCTATATTTTGAGATAGTCTCACATAGTGCGTATTGCTGACCAGTGCGATGGTTTTGTACACTCCGGCTTCTTCAGCCATGAGTGAGGCAATGATATTTGACTCAGAGTTGTCAGTAAGAGCCACCAGTGCATCCATACTTCTAAGCCCTTCTTCCTCCAGTTCACCCAGGTTGCTGGGATCAGCGCAGACTACGAGGGCACTATGCAAATGATGGACCAGTTGCTTGCAACGCACTTTGTCTCTTTCCACCAGAATAACCCGGTAGTACTCTTCCAAAATTTGCGCGGTTTTAAGTGCGATTTCGGTTCCACCGATGATCATCACGTTTTTTACATCCACCGTGTCTTTGCCCACGATCGTAAGTAATGTCTCTACATCCGATTTCTTAGCGAGGAAATAGATGTGGTCACTACGTCGCAGAATGGACTCCGGCCGTGGTATCATAGTTTGATGACCCCGTAATAATGCGATCGGCTTGAAGGGGATATGGTCATATTTACGGTCCACTTCATCGATCCGCATGTTGACGATGGGTGAATTGTCATCCAGGAGAATACCAATGAGGGACATTTGCCCGTCTTCGAAGTCAAATACGTCCGTCAGAGAGCACTGTTTCAAGAGTCTTAAGACCTCGTTGGCAGCCAGTTGCTGTGGGCTAATGATAGAATCCACACCTAACTCTGCGAAACTTGACTTCTGTTCTGCAGTAAGATACTCTGGAGACTGTACCCTGGCTATGGTCTGCCGGGCGCCCATCTTTTTTGCGAGTATGGCTGTGATCACATTGGTCTTCTCCGATGTGGTCACTGCTATCACCAACCGGGCTTTTGCGACCCCTGCTTCTTCCAGAATATGCGATGTACTGGCATCTCCTCGCAAGGTCATTACATCCAAATGAGTCCTTGCATTATCTAAGACTTCCTCATCGGTATCAATAAGAATGATATCCTGCTTTTCAAAGGCTAATAATTTGGCAAGATGAAAGCCAATGTCTCCAGCACCTGCAATGACAATACGCATGATACACGCCTCAATTTAGACCGCAAAAGTACGTAATAATTGAATTCTCATGGGGAAGACCTCAAAATGTTGTATTATATATAATCGCTATATTTGAGTGTATGAAAATCTTAATGGTTTGTCTGGGTAATATATGTAGATCACCTCTTGCGGAGGGCATTGCAAGGCATAAAATCAAACTCAGAGACCTGCCGTGGACCGTAGATTCAGTCGGAACCTCAGGATGGCATCAGGGGGAAGGACCAGATAAGCGATCTGTAAAAGCGGCAAAGGATAACCATATCGATATCTCCAATCTACGTGCCCGACAGATTCAGCTAGATGACCTTCGGATTTTTGATGCCCTCATCACCATGGATGCCCAAAACTACCAGGATGTGAAACGACTGGGCCCTGATTTGGCATCTGATAAGTTGTTTATGATGACTAATTTTCTGTATCCGAATCAAAACAAACCGGTACCTGATCCTTACTACGGAGATATGGATGGATTTTACGAAGTCTTTGACTTGCTGGATGCTTCAGTGGATGCCATGATTGACTACTTCCTGGAGGAACATTGAGCTTTTAATGATTGATGGTTAATGATTAATTACTAATGGTTAATTGTGAATGATTAATTGATGCACTTTACGGCCTTGGGCGGGCTTAGCGAGAAGCCGATTTAGATTGAGTTGTTGTCACCTACGTCAAGACTTCGGTGACCGCAGAATTCATTGCATTTGTTGCTCTGGTTGGGTGCTGACAAAGTCGTCGTCCTTTACACCAATTCATTCGTATGATCGTGCAGAATGTTGTCTGAAATGGTCAGGCCCAACTCAGTGAATTCTTCGAGTTCTTCCACACCTATGGATTTATCAGTCTTATATAAAAGGAGATGCTGCTGATGTCCTTCCAGCACAATACCGTGCTTCGTAATAATATCATGAAGCAATGGAGTAAGGTAATGATGTAAACTTTCCGGATGTTCTGTCCGAAGAATATGTGTCTTTTTAAAGTTTGGATATGCGTCCAATGTGTTTTTAGAATACATGAAGATGTTCTTCAATTTATCCACACCGGACTTTGGTCGAAGTTGAAAATGGGGGAAATAGAATTCGTCATCATCGATCATTAGGCAGGTGGTATGATGATCCCTGTCTGTCTGTGATTGATAAAGGTCAAAGATCTTTATGATTGCACCCTGAGCTGAGTCAAGTCTTGTCAAGACATTTCGTACTCTTCGACTTTTAGTAGCCTGAAATAATGGGAGTAATTGAATGTCAAGGTCCAGGTCCCGGAAATGAATCTTCTTCTTGAAACTATATTGATTCTCTTGTGCAAATTGTCGCATGAGATCCTTCCGACGGTTGCCAGACACGGCATCTACAATGTCATCAAATATGTCCTCTATGAATGTTCCAATTGAGCTATCCACACTTCACTATTTACTTGTCGTCCATAGGACTGTATTTCTTTTATTAGTTACGAACACAATTTTATTCAGTGATATTGTCAAGAGCATATTTGTTCTCCAGGTATGCTTTCAATACATGCACTTCGTCAGATCCAATTCTTACCATTTTTTCTCGTCCGTCTTCGTAAATGATTTCAACTGCTTCCAATCCATGAATGTTGTATAACATTCCTTTAGGTATAATACGAATACCCAATCCATAGTACCAGGGGTTCCTTACTATACGAACAGACTTTACACGATCTGGTTTAATATTGAATTTGATTAAGCCTATGCCATAAATGAGATGTATCCCGGTGGTGTCAACGACGACTCTTAGTTTGTAGAATAGGGAGGCAATAAATAGAGTAAGGCCACTAAAGAACAGATACCCCAACAAACCTGTTTTTGGAGAGCCCAGACCGAGCACAAATTGCAGAGAGAAAACCATTAAAGTCACACCGAGAGAGATTAGAACAATATACCCCAGCTGTGAATGATCATATATACGATTGGCCATAAGGTCAGCTTTTCAGGAAAAATAGGATATAGGCCACCAGGGGTCAAGTACTTCAGATATATATTTCAAATAATTCGACTAAGCATCTAAGCAGATTACTTTTCGAACGACTTGTCCGGAAATGCCGGCGGATCGGGTATCTCTCTGGGGTCTTCGGCTATCTTCTCCAGCAAATATTCAATACCCTTTTCCAACTGTGCATCCCGTCCTTTAAATGTCTCATGCGGAAGGTTGTCAACCTCAATATCCGGAACCACTCCATGACCTTCTATGAGCCATTCACCCTCCGGACTATAGACCCCCATCATCGGAGCACGTGCCAGGCCACCGTCACTGAGACGATTGACACCGCTGAGCCAGATTTCACCTCCCCACGTGCGAGTACCTATGACGGGTCCCATCCCCAGGCGCTTAAATCCTTCTGCGAAAGCCTCCCCATCCGAGGCAGTAAACCGATCTACCAGTACGACCATGTGACCCGTGAAGGCATAGGGCATGTTTGCATAGGGTACTCCGGATCGACT
>JAUILM010000667.1 GCA_030432855.1 Bacteroidia bacterium | reverse complement strand
CGTGATTTATTTGGTCTTGTAACCCATGCCATCTTTCTCTCAGGGCCACTTTGAATCCGACGTCCTTTCTATTTGTTACGGTGAGTTTCCAAAATATGATGGATAAATGAGAATAACATTTTATGGGTCCTGTCTGGATGCCGATGGTTCAGTCCTTTTATGTTTAGCTTGTTTGGTTATCGGGACCAAAATCTGGCCACGAAAAGCAACTCCAATTTCAAGCTTCTCGATGATAATAAGATGCCATGCTCTAAAAACCATGACTGCTCGGCGCCGAATGAATTCGGCGTTACAATGCTTCTTTCAGCAGCGGTGTCCTTGCTTTATTAGGTGGTAACAACCTATGTTATGACACGCTAATAAAGAGAAGGCGGGCTGACTCCCGGTTTTCGCAGCTTGCGAGCAACCTTCGTTTCACTTCGGTTGCCAGGGAAAAACAGGGCCAGGGTAGCGCGAGAGCAAAAGATCCCAATAGGTTTCCAAAATTTGACGGATAAATAAGAATAACATTCTTTGGTCCTGTCTGGATGTTCATGGTACAGTCTTTTTATGTTTAGCTTGTTGTGGATCTTATCGATAGGCCCACTGCGTGGGGCCTTCTTTGACATTGCCTCAAAGAAGCAAAACTCTAGTCAGATTCATAGGTGGCGATCGCTCCTCTGGCACTTGTTGATTGGTGTAGTGATCAGCCTTGTCTGGATCGTCCCAAGCTGGAAAGATGGCATAATCGCTGTATTTTCTTATTGAAACTTTTATCTCCCGTAAACATGGTTACAATAAAAAGGAAAATAATATTCGCTAAATACTCCAGTAAGAAAATAAGGCTCTCTGCAGGTGTCCTCTACAACATTTTGTTTGTAAAAGTGATCGTACGCAATTAATTTGGCCTTTCGATACATGCCATCTTTCTTCCTGGGCCACTTTGAATCCGACGTCCTTTCCTACTTAGAAATACTCTGGGACTCCAGGTTTCACAGTTTGCAATGTTGCCAAGAAAAACTAAAATTTTTAAAAAGCAGATCCTTAAAGACCCCTTTTGAAGACCCATGTGGGGACGGTACATTCTTTTTATTCCTGATAATGAAAACATATACTACGGTTCTTTCTTACCTCAGAATTCCCGGCACCCCTTGGTAACAGAAGCTATTGCGTAGGTTACCGGTACCTGGCACCCGGCACCAAATTTCCATTTTGAATCCGGCGTCCTTTCTATTGATTGCGGGCTGACTCCCGGGTTTCTTAAACCCACTAGATTTGACCAAGTGCCATCCATTTATTGATCACCACAAAGGGCCGGACCTCTTATTTGGAGGTAGACCCGGCTTCACCCCTTGCCGTATGGGACGTCTTGCGCTTACCACTGAATCTTCTGATGTATTGATAGTCCGATGTTTTATACTGATGTGTCAATCCCCACTCGAATATTTTAAAAGGTTCGGTGTCTGCATTTTCCAGTGACCGATTTAACCCTATGGCATGAGGAGCTCCCTTGATGACAGACATGATTTCAAAATTGATACCGTCGGGTGCCCATTGGATGGTATTTTTCTCCGGACCATCGGTGGTAATAAGTGACCCGATACCTCCCTTGAAAGGCCATACACATATTTCATGTCCACTATTTGATATGGGATTATACGGCGATTTCACATATGGGCCTTTCGGATCAGAGGCGATAGCGACACCATGTCGGATCTGGCGCCCGCCAAAAGTGATTTCTTCTCCCATTTGTTCTCCTTTATAATATAAATAGAATTTTCCCTGGTAGGGCAGGATGCAGGGGTCGTGTACTTTATGGCTGTCAAAGTCACCTTTTTTGAGGACCATAAATCGGTTTTGTTCTTCTCCTCTCCAGACACCATTATCGGCAGGGCTCAGGATCGGCTCTTCGCTCTTAGTCCACGGGCCATCCGGGGAGTCAGCCCAGGCTAAACCCACCTGATTTTTGACCCGAACATTGTAAGGAGATTTTACGGTTTGGTAACATAGGTAATAAGTGTCCTCCCACACCATAATTTCTGTAGTAAATACGGAGCGATCGTCATAGGCCCCCTTTTCACCGCGAGGCACTGCCAGACCTTCTTCTTTCCAGGTCCAACCGTCCTCTGAGGTGGCGTACCATATATCACAGCGGTCCCAGGGAAACACCTTATCATTTTCAATATCACCGGCAAATCCATCGGTGGGTCCTGTACTTTTGGAATACCACACATAGTATTTACCATCCACTTTAATGACGGCACTAGGGTCTCTACGGACTATCCCTTCTTCATAGGCCAGATCACCCTTTAGGTCTTGTACAGAAAATTCTCCAAACCATTCGTTGGACCGATCGGGCCAGGCGAGGGCACGTTTGGAGGCTGCACTCAGGTGGTCACGACTGGTGATACCCAGAAAGTCAAGTTTTTCATCCGTGATTTCGATTGAGGATTCAGTCGATGTTTGATCACTTTCCCGGGTCGCACATCCTGTCAGAAGCAGGCATGTACATGCTATAGTAATCAATCGTGTAGAGTTGCTAGCCGCAGTTAACAAATGACGCATGTTGTGAAGTATTTAGATGAAGGCCGATGAATGAAGCTAGTCACGAGATCTCAAAACACAATTTTGAGATATTTGATGACAATTTTCGTACATATTAGGGCTGTTTATCACTTTCCATAGATTTTACCCAGGCCCTGGGGGTCTTTCCTTCAGTTTTTTTGAAGAAGGCATTAAAGGCAGTTTTCGAATTGAATCCACTTTCGTATGCCAGGCCCAGGAGAGTGAGATGTTTGTTTTTAGGATCAAGTGCTTTGGACTTGAATGTCTCGAGGCGGAATGAATTGATAAATTCATTAAAATTTTTGCCGACATGCTCATTGAGGATCCAGGAAAGTTTATTGGGATGCAGATCCATTTTTTTAGCCAGAATTTTCAAGCTAAGATTGGGATCTAAAAACAGTTTTTCCTTTTGGAGAAGTGTGATGATTGAAAGTGAACTTTCTGCCATCTCCGGCTCCGGAATAAGAGGCCGGTCAACTTTATTTTCACTTTTTACAATACGTCCATCGGGAAGTCTTGATGGATGGAATGTATTATCTACAAGATGTCGAAATTTCGGATGGTTATGCAGGGGTAATAAAAAAGGATCATTTCGAAAATTAATAAATTGTCCTTTTTTATTTTTCACACCTTTTTCGAGAATGTCCAGGGCTATATCATGATTGCCCAAAGCTGTCTGGAGATAGAGATTCCAGGCAATCAGGCTTGAAGGATAGTCCACAAAATCTGTACGAATAGTCTCAAGATCTAATCCTGTCTCGACCTCAGGATATAATAATTTAAAAAGTGCTCTACAGGCCACCGGTTGCTCCACGGAGCTGTAAGTCCTTAGAAATTGATCCAGTTTTTGATAGTCCTTTAATCGTATAAAACAGACAGCGATCATTTCAATGGCCAGTGCATATTGTGGATCTATTTGCAGAGCAGTTTCCATACATTCCAGCGCTTTGAGGTAATCATTGTGGAGAAAGTGTATGTTACCTTTCGTATAGTAATGATTAGGTGATAGCGGATTGAGGGTAAGAATGTGTCTGGTATGGTGCATTGCCTGGGCAAAGTCACCAATTGCGGTATACAGTTCTGCCAGTCCTTCTTCGGCATCGGTGAATGATGGATTTCGTTTTACGGTTTCGAGAAGATAGTGGTGGGCTGACTTAAAATCCCATTTTCCCCATAAAGACACCGTACCGTGGGCAAAATAGCTCAGATATCCCCGGTCGTTTAGTGCCAGTCCTTTTTGCAGGAAGGTATCC
>JAUILM010000012.1 GCA_030432855.1 Bacteroidia bacterium | reverse complement strand
ATCCAGTGGAAGCACCGCATCAACGAATCTTGGACTTTGACAGGTGGCATCCATGCTAACTATTACGCCTTATCAAAGCATGGAAGTATAGAGCCGCGGATTGCTTCAAAATGGACGGTGAATGAAGCTACAAGCTTCCACATGGCACTTGGCATGCATTCCAAACCCGAGCATCCCGTATTTCACCTGGCCGAAACCGTTTCGTCTGATGGAGAAGGTACTTTGCCCAATAAAAACCTGGACTATTTGAAGTCACTGCATGCGGTGGCTGGCTATGATCACTACTTCTCCAAAGATTTAAGAATAAAAGCGGAGGTCTATTATCAGCATCTATACGATGTACCCGTAGAAGAAAGCAACGATCTGAACACCATATTGAATGTACTGGACGTATGGGATGCCCTGGATGCGGGAAAATCGAATAATAGTGGTAAGGGTAGAAACTATGGAATTGATTTAACGTTGGAAAAAACCTTTAGCAGATCCTATTATTTTCTGATGACAGGAAGCCTCTTCAGTTCCAAGTTTCAAACGCCCGAAGGAAAATGGTTTAACACCCGATTCAATAGTGGCTATCAACTCAATCTCCTGGGAGGTAAAGAGTTTCTGATGGGTCAGGAAAAGAACAAAATATTTGGACTGAATGGAAAATTCGTAATAAATGGTGGCAACCGTGTGACCCCAATAAATTTGGATGCCTCACGAGAGGAAAACCGAAGCGTTCGAGATTTTGACAATTACCTGGGAGAGTCCATCGGAACCTACTACCGCTTCGATATTGGGATAAGCTATAAAATCAATAAAAAATCCAAGACACACAGTATCATGCTCGACATCCACAATGTGACCAATCGATTAAATCCTCTGGAGCAATATTACCGAACTTCCACACAAGACATTGAAGTGGATACACATACCGGACTTTTCCCCGTATTAAATTACAGACTTGAATTCTAAGTTTAACCAGTGATCTATTTTTTCCAACCTGTTTCAAAGACGACTGCAGCTATACACTGCAGTCGATCTTTTTAACGAAATAAATTTTGACCATTGAATCTATTTTCAATTCCTCCTGCCATGATGACCCCTTTTTCACCACCAAGAGTCGACATAAAACAATTATACAATAAGGTCCATGAAAATTTTGGACACGAATTAGAAGCTCTGAGAGATTACTTCAATATTCCGGGTCTTGCAGTCCTGGTCTCGAAGGATGGAAATATCATGTATGAATCCTATAAGGGAGTAGCAAATATTGAAACAAAAACTCCCATGGATGACACCGTTCAGTTTCCCCTGGGATCACTTACAAGGATATTTACGCAGATGATTGCAGAGGCATCAAATCATGCAATGGGTAGTACCTCCCATAAATATAACACTAGTCAATTACTGCATTCACTGAGCTCTGCCACCAAAAAACCATTTAAGCAACTTGTCAGAGAACGTATTCTCGATCCTTTAGAAATGCATTCCACCTATTTTCTATCTGATCATTCTAAAATTCCCATTTCTCTGGCGAGTCCTCATATAGTCAGTAATGACAGATCGGTAGGTCATATTGAGTATGGAATAGAAGAGGTTTCTGGCCTTGTAAGCACTGTGCGCGATTTACACTTATTTGACAATTCTTTGGATGATCTCAATTTGGCTATGGATCCTGAGATTAATTTCTCTGAATCTGAACCATTAAACACTTCAGACTTGCCCTGGGTCTGTCAGAAAATACATGGAGTAAGAATCATGTGGTCATACGGCCAAATGGATTGCTATGGCAGTCAATTTATAAAAATACCAAACCGCAGATTGACGCTAATATTACTTTCAAACAGTAGTGTCTTGACGGAGGCTTCGAAACTACATTTTGGCAACATTATGAATTCTCTATTTGCCCAATGCTTCTTCAAATACTATGTGAATAATTCTGCCTTTTATTACCCGGAACCCACTATTGAAAACAACAAAGAGACATACGATCTGGAAAATAAACCTATTGATCAACTATTGGCCCGGGCACTTGCTCTATCCTACAAAGCGACATCTTCGTCTCAGGATTTACCACGTTGTATCCATCTATTAGGGAAATTGTTTCAAACCCATCCCAATTATTTATCATACGCTGATATCACATTATTGCATACCCTCTGTCAAATAAAGGAGGTGTGTTACACCCGTAAGTTGATGCCCGTGCATCGATTCGATAAACAAATAGTCGCAATTGCCCGCCATCTCTTATCGAAGGACAAAGACAACGCACACATCAATACTTACTTGGGAACATTCTACCTGAGACAGGGCAGAAATGATTTGGCAAAGCAACATTTTTCAAGGGTGGTTTCCAATCTGGATTCAGTGCGCAACTGGTACACTGGCCAGGCTATGGAGTGGATGGACGAACGAATGAATTTGTACTAATGTCGGCCACCTCCACTTTCCTGTCAGGCTGAGTTCAATCAGCCTATATAAGAGTATATTCGGAATATTCTTACCATTGAATATTAATCTAAACCCGCCGAATCTCTACCCGTGTATCTAATGACTGTACACATCTGTTGAAGCTCCGGGATATTGTAAACTTCAAACAAATGTGGATTATTCTGAAGAATAGGTACAATTGTGCTCTGTGTTTTACCCGCCAAAGCATCAATGATCAGATGCGTGATTCCTTCCCGTTCGATTTCGGCTAATTTTTCCCTGGCATATTCTTCATTATACTCTTCCGCGCCTGAGGTAATTTGTTTTCCCTTAAGACCTGAATATAAATAGGTAATGCGGGGTTTGAAGGACATAATATATGAGTCAGCAGGCAGGTTCTTTCCACACCAGGATGCAGCTGCGAGATATGCATTTCCATGCGGACCTATGCCCGATTTGGCTCGGCCCAGATTCGTAATATTACCCATCATGCCGATCACAAAAATCATAGCAAGTGCCATGACCGGTACCAATGGCTGCCATGAAGATGACACTTTCAGCCGATCAAAAAGATACTGGCTACTCGAGTCCACTCCATCTACAAAGTAAAAGATGAAAAATGGTACCAGTACAGATACATAGCGGATGATCACCATCTCTTGCGGTGTCATACTGGCTAGCCATATTAATAGCAGTGCAGTGAGGGCATAGTGTGCCTTTAAATCCCTGGAAAGTAAACCCCGGATCAGGCCGACCAGGATCAGAACCTGGGTCATTGCAAAGCCCAGACCCACAGGACTCAAATTGGCATTTGGCAGCATCTGGTACCATCGAAAGGCTTCATTGCTAAAGAGCATATGTCCCACCACATGTATCGATGCTTTGACATTCGACTCAAAGTATGCGTACAAGTCTTTACCCAGGAAGATATCGATCTGTGAAAGACCCTCTTGAGATTTAATTATTTGGAGCATAGCAAATCCCAGGACTAGGGGCAGAAATACGGCAATAAACTTGAGAAGGGACTGTCGATTTACTCCTTGCCAGGATTCTTCCCTGCGTAGTTGTCTCCAGGGAATATGAAGTAGCAATGTCCCTAAAGTAGCCACTAGAATGGCGATGCCTACCGCACGGGTCAAATACGCCAGAACGATAAATATGAGCGTAGCAGCATAGTATCCACCATGGAATTTTTTAGCTGATAAGTACCTGAAAGCACCGATCAGCGCCAGTAGTGACCAACAAAGATAGGGAGCCTCCGTCATCACGCTAGTGGTATTAGCCACCAGGTAAGGACTCGAAGCAACTGTGACAGCCAGCAGAGCACTCATATTGCCATCTAGATGTTCTCTAAACAAGCGAAAACTCAGAGGAAATACAGAAATGCCAAAAAGCATGACCAACACCTTCATTTTGAATATATCTAAACCCCAAATGGCATATATGGGAGCTAGCATAGCCGGCAAGCCGATGGATGCCAGGGTATTTCGGGTCTCCGAGGGTGTGTACAGACGGTATGCACCACCCCTCTCCACCAGCGACTGGGCCGAGATCATATATTCCGCATTGTCTCCGTTGAATGAAATTTCCTGACTGAAACAAGCGAAGTAGAGTAGGCAAATAGCACTAAATCCCACCCCCAGAGCAATCCGATGCATTTTCGTCCAGATATGCTTATCCTTAAGAAAGTGATAGCCGAAGAAGCCAAATGTTGCCGCAAGGACCAAAAAGGTGGCGATCTGAGGAATAAGGATCGCAGTTTTTGTAACGGTAGGTGGTAGTCCATTCAGATCCACATGATAGAAATACATGTAGAGCGCACTCATTCCTATAAAAGTGAATAGGGCAAGAAACATATTGCTGGGTGTCAAATAGGAAGAAGACGATCTGGGTCTACTCCGGACCGGAGCACGCTTCTTTTTCTTATTCCTCCTTTTTGTCTTGCTAACCGTTTGTTTAAGGGCCATACGCAGATCTTCAGATTTGGTTCGTGATCCAAAGTCTGCAGACTGGTTGGCGCAGGGTGGGAAGTAAAAAATACTGTCACCAGGTATAGATGTAACTTAACAGCAATATATCATATTGTGTGTAGGACCGCAATCTTCCAATTAAAAACAGCTTTCGGTATAAAATCTGGAAAGACAGATGCATATACAATGCACCATATTAGCATGTGCCGGACTGGTTATTTATTCCGGGAAGGTGGATTAAATTTCTGCATTTAGATGCTGTGATCGTCCATCATCTCAGCAGAGACCAGCTTATACACTTTCCCATCGGCCTTGGTGAAAATGTACAACTCACCTTCATGATCCCGCCCAAATCGCAGATCGACCCGATCGTGATTACAAAGCTTTTGTAAATCCGTCATTTCACCCTGATAGCGAATTTTCCACTCAGATGGATATTGTGTTTCTCCTACCTTCAGATCTGCATTTTCCGCCAAGAAAAGTCGTCCTCTGACAATACCTCCGAAAACATATTTACCCTTCATTGGTGCCAGAAGATCTCCATCATAAACATAGCCACCGGATATGGCATTGGCCTCATCATGATCAAACTGTAATGCCGGTACCGTATATTTTGGATCATCATTTTCGGGAGCTGCCTGAATGTAGGTCATGCTTTTCATTGGGTCGATCACAAAAGTACCTTCCCTCCTGGGCCATCCATAATTCAGGCCAGGCTCTACTACATTTAATTCTTCAATTCTGTGCTGACCAATTCCGGATACAATTAATTTACCCTGTCGATCCCAAATAATGCGATGAGGATTTCGAAATCCATAGGCATACACTTCAGTAGGATTTCCATCGCCGAAATCGGGATTGTCTGATGGAATACCATACATGCCATTTCTACTGTTATTACCCGAAGGATTGATTCTTGCGATGGCACCCCAGGGTTTACTAGGATCTTGCGTAAGGTGCAATATCCTTCGGCCCACACTGCCACCATCTCCCAGGCAAACATATAGATTGCCATAGTCCGGATCACCCGAAGACACAGTATTATTAAATCTGATTTCCTGCATACCATGGATACCTGTGGCCATATCAATCCTGAACAATTCTCGAGAGGTACCCTCAAATTCAGGACTCTGAGGATCGTTTACCTTTCTTTCAGTTAAAACCCACTGCAAAGTGGTTTCAATACTATCCTCAATCATAAAATCGGCTGGCTTGTTACGTGCCGGTTCCGTGTGTGTAGTATAAAACAGACCATTCTTTTCAAATTCAGGATGAAAGGTAAAGCTTCCAAAACCTGTCGCTAAACCCGGCTTGTGAATAAAATCTGGCTCTAACCTATTCATATCCAGGTACTCAGCAAAAGTATCGCCGGTCAATTCGTACATCCGCCCCCTGAGATCTGCAATAAACAATCGATCAGTACCGGGTATAAAATCCATCTTGACCAGTCGGGTCACAGGTATGTTTTCACTGGAAGGTGGCAATGTCCACTTGTATTCCAGATCTACGACAATACCCGAAAACTGCACTTCTTCTTCGATGGGATTCATTAGATCATCCACGGCATGCTCGGAGGTCTCGGTCACTGCCGGTGCGGGCTTACTGTGCAGGAAGGCGATAATAGCATCCAATCGATCTTCAGAATACATCCCGAATGTCGGCATATAGACCTTATACCGCTCGTACAGAGCAACAGCATCTTCATCTCCTGCATCGACCATAGCTTTGGGATTAGCTATGAATTTCTTAAGCCATTCATAACTTCTTCTGGCGGTCACACCCCCCAGGTGTGGTCCAATTCCATCCTGTATAAAATTATGGCAGGCACTACAGTCTTGCATAAAAGTACCCCTTCCACTGTTAATCACGCGCTCCTCTGTAGAGATCATCGAGACATCGAAAGTATCTCCCTGGGCAGGCTCATTATTGCATGACCAACCAGACAATACCATCAAGATGATGGTACTGACAACTAATAATCTTGTTATTGACATGGTTCCGTATATCAGGAGGCTACATAGACTCCTGCTCTCCTATTTTATTTAAGAATTCAACGAATGAAAACGACATTGACGTTTGTACGTCTGAAGCTTGTGGACTCTTCACGACGAAATAAACATCATGAACGCCTTCCACGGCTGAAATTTCAATCATCTCCGGTGGTGGTGGCGGTGCCCTCCATCCACGTTCTGCGGGAACGACTTCTCCTGATTGCCCAAGGAGCTGTCCTGTCGGACTGTCCAATCGCACCTCGATGATACCACCTGCTGCATTAGATCGCATGCTCGCAGTAGCCCGAATATTTATTTGCTTTACACCGGTCAGATCCAGTGCTTCGTATCCAAAATATGACTCAGGTCCCACAGCATTAAATGTAATCCGAGGCGTGGTAAGCAATTCAGTCCCTTTCTGGATCTCTGCCTCATAAGGAATCAATCGCGGATTACGAAGAGCAATGAAGGATTCACTAGCCAGTGATGGTTGGGCATTAGCACCCTTATCAGCATACGCGGCTCGTAAGAGAAATCCACCATAGTCTTCACTTTGATCTTCAGGAATTTCCGGTTTTACAACGCCTGCCAATGGTAATTTCTTGACAGTGGCCTGCTCATCGTCCAGCTCAAGGATATAATCGATCATCTTCCTTGCATCCGCTTCATCCAACGTTGGATGTGCACTCATGGCATGCTCACCCCATTTACCACTACTACCACCAATCACACCTTTGATCAGCATGGCAATATTTTCTTCGGTTGCCTCATATTTCTCGGCTACCTGTAGGTAACTAGGTCCAATACTGGTCACTTTATCCTGATGACAGCTTCGACAATCGCTTCCCGCAATTAAGTTTTTACCAATCGCATTTTTTGCCACTGCATCTGCTCCACTCTGATTACTTGCTACTTCGATGGGGTCATATCCAGGAGGAATAAAATCAAAGGTTACCGAGACTTCATTATCCTGAATACCGCTTCCCACGGATCCGTCTTCATCATCAGAAACCGATACCTCATAACTGAGCTCTTTGTCTCCAAAGTAAAAACTGCGATTAGCATCCTTCAACATTACATTTACCACCGGAGGTTCATTACCAGCCACAATCTCCAATGCGTCGCTGGCACTTGCACCTTTGCTATCTGTGACACTCAGTGATACCTTGTAGGTTCCGGGTTGATCGAGGGTAAGTTTTGGATTCGCCTCGCTAAAGGATTCATCATAACCTCCATCATTTGACACAGTCCAGTTATATTTCAACTTACCCGCATCATACTCATCAAAATCATTTGTGCCTTCAGATGATAGTTGTACTGTCAGGGGTACTCCACCTGCCGATTTATCTACACTGGCCATCACATTCGGAGCCCGGTTACCCGCATTGTATCGAATCCTTACCAACTTAGAATTGCTATTGCCTCTAAACCAGGCACTTCCATATTCCAGTACATACAGGTCACCACTCGGACCAAAATCCATATCGATAGCACTGCTAAACAATTGGCCGGGGAGGAATCTCTCCATAGAAACATAGTCTCCATTTTCATCCATAGTGACCGCCATGATCCATCCACGCATAAATTCTGTAATCAACCACTTGCCTTCATAGTAGGCTGGAAAAGGATGTTCAGCATCCTTAAAGTCCTGCATTCTGAATACCGGACCACCGGTAGCACTACGGCCCGCACTTCCTACCAGAGGAAATTCTTCAGAGGGACCGTAGGGGTACCAAATGAAGGCAGGTTCTGCAGGTGGCAGTTCTCTTAATCCAGTATTGTTTACCGACTCATTGACGGGATTCTGAGGATCATAAGGTTCGCCGTATGTTTCATTTACATGATCATGTCTGTTATAGGGCAGGTTATTCCCGATGAAGTACGGCCATCCGAAGTTACCAGCACTCTTTGCCCGATTGAATTCATCATACCCTCGAGGGCCCCAGACAGAGTCTTTGGCAGCATCCGGTCCGACCTCACCCCAAAACAAAAAGCCAGTTTTGCTATCCAGTGTAGGCCTCCATGGATTTCTATGACCCATAGTGTATATCTCAGGTCGAGTTTTAGCTGTTCCCTCCGGAAATAGATTCCCTTCGGGAATTGTATAAGAACCATCGGCTTCCGGATGAATACGTAAGATTTTGCCCCGGAGATCGTTCGTGTTGCCGGGAGCTCTCTGGTCATCTGAATTTTCATGCCCCGGCCGCTCATCCAGGTTTGAGCTTCCTGCTCTGGGATTTACTGTATTATTACCTACCGTAAGATATAGATTCCCATCCTTATCAAAGACCATTCCTCCTCCGGTATGACAGCACTCTTCACGCTGTGTGGGCACTTCCAATAACACCTTCTTCGAAGCATCATTTAGTGTTGTGCCATTCAGTTCCCAGCGTGCGAGGACATGTTTGGGAGTATCCGGATCGGCATAATACATGTAGATCCAGTTATTTGATGCATAATTTGGATCGGCAATCACCCCCATCAATCCTTCCTCGGCCTCGCGTACACGGCCTTCCTTGTTCTTATATTTAGTATTCACGGGGATGGTGGTGACGAGATGTACCTCACCAGAATTCTCGTCCACGATTTTCACTCCCCCTTTTCGCTCCACAAACAGGACGCGGTCATTGGGGAGGAAAGTCATTTCCATGGGTTCATCCATTCCCTCCGTGATTACTTCGGTAGTAAATCGATTTTCAGCTGGTCTTACACTAGGATCAACCGTGGTAGACTCAGAAACACATGCAGTGAAAGTGACCAATAGAGATATTAGGCCAAGAATATAAATCTTTAGCATAGCAGTTTAATTATTAGGCTGTTTGTGGACACAAGTATTGACATAAGTAGTCCCTCAAAAAAATACAATCGCTTCATTCCTTTGGTATTAAATGAAAGATTGCACTTTTTCTGACTATTAACATCGTAGAGCATATTCACCCACCTGTTAAAAATAGCAGTAAGGGTCGAATATAAAGAAATATGTTGGTAGTAGGATTCCCAAGTAGAAAGAGAAAGCTGGGGTACATTGTCCCTCCTAACCCCTGGGATAGGTTTCTTTTGCCGGAAAACGATCCTCCCCTGTCGATGTCAGATGCCCCTCAATTAAGTCATCCAGATCAGTCAGGAAATCTTTTGTCCATTCCACCATTTCCTTCGATGTATGGTGATCCACCACGGTACGATTATTCAGCCGTTTCTTGCTGTGTACAACTTTAAGCATAATAATTAAGCCCTTTTAAGTATGGTAATTTTTGATCCTATCTAGGAAACTGTTGAAATACCCAGATTGCGCTGGAAATTAGTCCAACAAAAATGATTTATTCAAAATTCAGCCGTTCTCCTTGCGCCTCACTTCGTTGTTCCCCTGCCTGGCAAGTCGCCTATGCGCCATAGCCGCTTCGGCGACGGGGTACCTTGGCAGACAGGTCAGTCGATTACCTATAGGTAGTCTCCTTCGATCTCGCCTCGTCAGGCACGTTATTGAGTCCACTCCGAAAAGGTGATCAAATCAAAAATGGCTCTTTTGGCGATCTTTCCATTTTCCTCAATCGGATGATACATAGGCATCACCCCATCTCGGAAAAGTGTAAATCTCATCCAAAACTAGCTCATTTTATGCCATTGACACTTCCCAGATTGGACTCAATGATTTACGGCTGCAGCATCAACCTCAGTATTTCAATACCTTCCTAGACTCGTCATAAAATGGTGTGACGAAACCACCAGCTTCTCTTTCTACACATTTTGCAAGGAGGCAGATGCCTCGAATCCTGATTTTCTCCGAGAAATCCAATATATGATGGTCAAGTTTAGAAGGATGATCGCCAGTGCAATGAATAATGACACTTCCTTCTTATCTACACTCGGTGCCACCAGCTCAAACTTCGAGTTATGGGCCTTCAGTTGTACGGTATATAGATTGCTGTCACTTAAAATAAACTGGTCCTTTGAAAAACCTTCCTTTAAAACGATCAGTGCAACTTTACTACGTGGAATATCACTAAATCCAAGATTACTTACCTTAAGAGAGTGCAGAGATTCTGGAGCACCATCTAACTGAAAATCTACGATCGTCTCATGACCTAACTTCACGACCCCGTGTTTTAAAGCAACTAATTCTGATTCATTAAAGATGATCGAAATCCTATCACGCATGTACTCGAGCGCCAGTGTCTGAAATGCCTGCGGAGAATCATAGGAAGATTCGCCATAGTGCTCCTCAATCTCGTATTCAAAAGCAGTAAGGGATGCGCGAACCTGGAGTACCCACTCATTTTCTCCCTTCTCAACCAGCAACGTGGTTGAAAGGTCGGTTTGATGGGCTTTGGCGACCCATGAGAAGATTAATAAAATTATGACAGCACCGATTCTCTGTAATACTTGCATCTTCGATTTGATTATAAATAGTAGTATTTGCTTCACCTATAGTTTAGAATGCTGGTTTCTAGTAGCTGGCGAAGGCTCCCTGCAGACAGTTTATAAAGTTGTTATTTCCAGCCGCATCCACATGATAGTGATAGCCTCTGACTTCATCATAGTGGCCACGACAGTCATCCAGGTCAGTAGTTTCGTTTCCCCCTTCATCTAAAAGGGCATAAATACCGTAGCCATCAAGGGCGTAGCCAATGAGCGGGGCATGGCCATCACTTTGAGCTATGGAGAAACTGACGCCTGTAGCAGCGTGATAGTGATATCCCTGATGCACATTGATATGTCCCCCCGCATCATCAAAAGGTGCTAGTGTATAAGCTCCCAATATATTGTTTACCGGAGCCGGAGCTGAAAATTCAATACCGTTCAAAGCCAAACCCCGTGTCGAAGGTACATCCCCTCCTCCCGGACCCATGGTAAAGTATGTAGGGCTGTTTTGTAGCACCGGAGTGATAGGGATAAGCCAGGACTGTGAAACATTGGTGATATACGAAGGAATACATTCTACACAAAAATTCTTGTATTCATCTCCGACATTTGGATTCGCAGCATTGATACAATCTTCCTCTGTCTCTGTGACGTAAATGTTTCCATCTTCGTCATACATCTGCCAGGTATTATCATTGTAAAAAGTCGCAAGATTGGCAATAAAAGCACCGTCCACATCATATACATCACCGCTTTCCAGCCATATACCTCCCGCACTGGCATCATCAGAAATGGTCTCAGGACACCAGGGGCCCATCTCATGATCCGCAGGTGTGCCATGGGTGACAATCTGGTAGCAGTCTGTTTCTGTGCCATCGGATAGAGTACAAGGTACGGTGGTGACGGTTATATTGGCATTTGCCGTGGTAAAATAAGTGCCATCGACCGATACAACGGTACTGGCATCATCGGTGTCTGTATTGTCTGCTACATAACCCTCCGGAGCCTCGCAGGCACTTTGACTGACATCCGGATTACCAAGACCGTCCCCATCTGCATCCTCATACCAAATCGTTTCACTGCACGGTATGGTGCCATCCGTATCGTCGTTGCAGGATGTTAAAACCAGGAAGGTCCATACTGAGAAAATTAGGGTGAGGAAAAAAACTACTTGCTTCATTTGCAATGATCTTTAGTTTATTTTCCCCTTTAGACCACACCTTAGTTCATTTCCTTCGGCAGAGGGGGACTTTTTTTGTCACCTCCCAGCACTCTATGGGTGAACCTCTGCATAAACACCTTGAAATGAGGTAATTGATCCTTGTTTAAAAGTCCCTTTAAGTCTTCCAGATGACGGTAAGTGACCTCGACTTTCTGACGCTCGAGTTGTTGAATTTCTGACAAAACAGAATCTCTGGTGAGTGTGATAGATGAATCGGTCAACCTTTCAAAATACGGCAGTACCAACCGCTGTTGTTGATCATTGATCGATCGCATAGCCTCACTGTGTTCTCTGGCAAGCGTGGCAAATGTCTGGGTCTGCTGCTCCGTTAAGTTTAGTATTTCCTTTACCTCTTCAGAAAAGTTTTCCGCAGGTCGCGGACGAGGATGTTTGGGTCTGGTTAGAAAAAAGAACGCAATGATGGCTACGTTTAGCAACAACAATCCAGAGGTAGCATACTTATAGAATTTCAGTTGATCCATCTCATTCAAAAATTTGATACGTTGTGAGTAGCGGTTCCCCGTATGTATTTACCACTGCATAGTCTTCAGTTATTGTTTCGGATTGGTTGTACACCACCAGCGCTGTGATATTGATGAAGAGTATCATTACAGCAACGGCGGCTGCCCATTTCCACTGAACTATAGGTATAACTTTCGCTTCATGAAGATTTATTTGATCCTCGATCTTTGAAAACAGGTCTGGTCGGGGCCTTGCCCGCTGACTGCCTCTCATACTCTGAAAGACTTCCTCTGTCCATTCGTGTTGGTCTTTCTTCATAGTAGTTTTATTCTTTGGACAACTAATTCTTTCATTTCCTTCGGTGCGGATATAATTTTCCTAATTCTGATCGCAGATTCTTCTTGGCCCTTTGTAGCAAGGATTCCACTGCCTTAAGTGATGTTTCCATAATGTCAGCGACTTCCTGACGAGGTAATTCTTCTACATAACTCAGTATGAAAGCCGTCTTCTGCTGAGCTGGAAGGCAATCCATGGCCTTAAAAAGCACCGCCGCATTCTCTTTGTTCTCCATTACAACTCCCGGATGTTCAAAATCAATGGATTCAGAAGCATCGAGTGTATTTCTAAAAATAGTAAACCTGTTCCTTTTCTTGAGTAGATTCAATGATGTATTGACGGTGATGCGATAGATCCAGGTACTTAGTGTAGAGTCTTGATTAAACGTAGAAGCACTCCTGAAAATTTTCACAAAGACATCTTGGGTAATTTCCTCGGCTTCTTCAACATTCTTGGTATAGCTAATGGCTGTATTATAGACCTTCTCAGAGTATCGATCATACAACTTTCCCAATGCTTTCTTTTCTCCCCTGGAAATGGCCTGTATAATTTCAAAATCGGTAGTCAAGTACAAGTAACCTTAGATTAATACTAGCATCTTCAGCATGCAAAAGTAACTCCTATACATTAACAGTTAGTATGAATCAAAGACAAAATCCAGATTGCGATCAATACGCTGCATATGACATTAACGGACGAAATATCTCAATAGCATTATGATAATTGGCAGGTAGCACTCAATTCTACCTGGTTTTTTGATAAATCTCAGTCTCCATCATCCTTTTGTTGTTCTGAGATCAGATCATCCAGGTCCAGGAGAAATTCTCGTGTCCACTCCACCATTTGCCGCGTTGTATGCGGATTAGGTACATTTAACTCAGACAGCCGTTTCTTGCTGTGTACAACTTTAAGCATAATAATTAAGCCCTTTTAAGTATGGTAATTTCAGATCCAATGCAGACCAGAGCTACAAACCTAACAATCGACTGGGTCCTGCATCCTCTCCTTAGGGGTAGTATTTGGATGTCGGGTTATCACCCAGTATCTTTCCCTATTAAAAGCAGCATCATTTGGAACCAATCGTCGAAATCAAAGACCTCACCGCGGGTGTCGGACTCACTCCCATATTGATGGATATCAACTGGACATGCCACCCGGGTGAGCACTGGCTCATCACGGGTCCTATGGCCAGTGGTAAGACCACCTTTTGCAAAGTGCTATCGGGAGATACGCGCACGTTCAGCGGTAACTGCCGCGTCGCGTTTCTTAAGGATCAGTTTGATCTGCAAAGAAGAAGGCAACTCATCAAACTGGTTTCATTTACGGATACTGGCAAGCTATTTAGTAGTGTGAATGCCGTACACTACTATCAGCAACGATACAATACCTTTGACTCAGACGGTCATATGACGGTAAAAGACTACCTGCATGATGGGGGACTCGATCTCCATAGTATGGATCATCAGGAGCTATTAGAATTATTTGAACTGAATCCGTTGCTAGATACGGAGCGGATCAAGCTATCCAGTGGTCAAACCCGCAAACTCATTTTATGCAAGGCTTTTCTGGAACCTCCAAGTATCCTGATTCTGGACAATCTTCATATAGGGCTGGATGATAGTAGCCGGAAGCGGATCAATGCATTCATTGATAAACTTTCAAGTCAGTTGCCCATCACTATCATCCTCGCCGGGCATTTTAGATCCGTCCCCGGGTGCATCACACACGAACTTTGTCTTGAGAATGGAAAATTGATCGAAGCAAAACCATTCCGACAGGAAGAAAAGAAAACAGTCGCCCTTCATCTCAAAAATGATGAGCAGAATGCACTTGTTCAATTGCAAGAGATAGAAGGTGATCAGGAAAACGAGTCTTTCAGTGAAGTCATCCGATTTGAGGATGTCGCGGTAAAATACCCATCAAAAACCGTGATGGAACACGTTAACTGGACCGTAAGAGCGGGGGAAAAGTGGGTGCTTTTTGGACAGAATGGATCCGGGAAAAGCACCTTGCTCAGCCTCATGTACGGAGACCACCCGCAGGCATATGGTCATCCTGTGTATCTCTTTGAAAAGAAACGGGGGACAGGTGAAAGCATATGGGATATCAAGAAAAAAATCGGATTTACTTCGCCTGAATTACATGCCTATTTCTCAGAAAATCTTACAGCACGAGAAGTAGTCCTCACCGGCTTGTGGGATGCCTTCACGGTAAAGAAACCTGATCCCACAGCTGAGAAAAGATTGGAGCATTTCTTCACTTACTTTGGATTATCCTGTATAGTGGATGAGACTTATGTCAAGCTCTCCACAGGTCAACAAAGACTGCTCTTCCTTATCCGGGCATTTATTAAGAAATCGCCAGTCTATCTGCTGGACGAACCCTACCAGGGCCTCGACGAGCAGTCTCGATTGCGGGCATCACATTTGCTGGAAGCATTGATCGGAAAAAATGATACGTTGATTTTTATTAGTCACTTTGAAGATGAAATACCGGCATCTGTAGAGCATCGCCTGGAACTTAATTAGGCTTGAGGGATCGATGTCAATCTATGAGATTAATAATAATGACTCCATTTGCGCCATTGACACCATAAAATGATGTCTCACTGGGATCCTTTAGGACCTGAATTGATTGGATATCTCTGACATTTACAGAATTATACACTGCTGAATAATCACGCATCTGCATAGATCCTACAACAAAAAGAGGAGAAGTAGAAGCATTCAACGAGGAAGCGTTGCGGATCTTGAAAATTGCATTTGCCCCATCACCCACTACCTGTACTCCAGGCACTTTTCGGAGATGCATCGTCAGGTCAAAATCTATGTCCGGACTATCAATTTGACTTGCATTATAGGATGGTCGAATTTTTTCATTCCCATCGATCGATTTTAAGCCACCACAGGAGAAAAGGAACCAACAAAGACCGATTGTAAACTGTAGTGTTTTGTTTCTCATCATTGCTCCATTTTAGAAACTGAAATATTGGACTTAAGAATTTCAAGAGCTGCATTATTTTTAGCCATTAGAAATCCTATGTCTTGGTCCAAATTAATGGTTTGGATAGACCTAATCTGACCCAACACATCAACTCCCGGGATGGGGCCACTCCATATCGAATCTCCCTTAAAATACAGTAGATTGCCCCGACTGCCATCATACCTCCCCATTTCAATATTGATGTCAAAAAAATTACCTCCTGCTAGTACTTTTTGCACCACACTTCCATCCTCAATAAATGCCAGCGCATTAAGAGTAGAGTATTGTAATTCTTCTGGCAGGGGAATTACAGTGTACGATCTATTATCTCCCTGATTTTCAAAGAAGACATGCTCCAGGGTATTTACCTCAAAAACCGTTGAGTTTTCCAGGTTTCCCTTTCCAAAGAGCTCATCCATAGTAGCATTGGCAAAATCATGGGCGTAGAGAAACTTCTTCTTAACGGACACCAATTGCTTTGTTATCTCTTTAAAATTGGCAAAAGGAATTTCATTACCATCCAGGAAGTAAGTGAGTATAGGGTCTACCTGTCCATTATTGTCAAAATCATTTACATAAAGTCGCACAGGTTCATCATGTGAAGGTTTGAACCTTGAATTCTTACCTGTATTACCTGCCAGTATATCAATATCACCATCACCATCAAAATCTCCAGGCAGCAGACAATTCCACCAGCCTTTTTGATCCCCAATTTCCAGCTTATTCAACCTGCCTTCCTCATTTATAAATATTGTGATTACCCCCCATTCTAATGCCAGGAGTAAATCCTCGTCACCATCCTGGTCAAAATCAAACCAATCTCCATCCTTTACAAAACCTATTTTCTCGAGATCCTTTGAAACGATACCGGTGACATCTTCGTAAGTTCCATCTCCACGATTTTGCAGCAAATATGATTGCGGGATCACACCATAACTCCAGGGTACAGCACGACCTCCAAAAAAAAGATCTACAAAACCATCCTGATTAAAATCTGCCTCAAGCACACAGGATGCGGTCAGTCGGACACTATCCAGTGCATTAGTAAGACTAAAATTTCCCCGACCATCATTCACGTAAAGGCGTTGCTTCAAAGGATCCTGCTTACCTCTGTACTCATTACCTCCCGTGGCAATTATTAAGTCCAAATCACCGTCATTTTCCACATCGGCAAATACGGCATCTATATCTTCGTATACGGTATCTTGCTGTAAATCAAATTGGGCGGACTCGACAAACTGACCATCGCCTACCTGAAAAAACACAGCACTCTTACGTCGCTTACTGCTGCCAATAAAAAAGTCATCAAGGCCGTCCTGATTGATATCTGCCACTGCCAGCGCAGGTCCTTCTGTGGATACCTTATGCGGTATCAAAGGTTCACGATTAAAATCTACAAATGGATTTTCTTCATGTAAAAATGAAATATTAGATTCCTTATTTACATTTCTAAAATGAAGCGAGTCCGAATAAGTTTTCGATCCTTCAAATTCGTATTGAGGCAAATTAGGTCTCCAGGAACAAAGGATCGTCCTATTAAATACAGGTTTAATGTGTTGCACCGACAGATCAGGCCAAATGACCAGTACGGAATCGACAAGTGTTGTATCGGCGATACCAATATGCAAAGGTGTACTCACACTGGATTGGTACCCTCTGACTGGAAAATTTTCCCTATACTGAACATTGCCGTTTTTCAAATACATCATCACCCGGGCACCTAGAGCACCGATATTTTTCTGGGGTCCCTTCAAAGCAATTCGCAGATAATTATTCTCAGTAGCTTTATGTAAATTTTCATAGACAAAAGGCTCATCCTCAATATTACTAACCACTACATCTAAATCTCCATCATTGTCCAGATCCGCATATACAGCACCATTGCTGTAGGAAGTTTTATTATTCTTGACATGGGGAGAAACCTCCTCAAAATGAATAGCTCCCTGATTAATAAAAATTGGATTTGCTAGTTTTATCTGGGGCATCCTATTGATTATGTCCAGATCCGAATTATCGACCTCTCCATTTTCTGTTTTCCAACGTACGTCCTCATCTCCCATCTGGAAGTTGATGTAATCAATATCATTCATTCTCCTGGGTATACCATTGGAAACAAAGAGGTCCTGAAGTCCATCGTTATTTACATCCAGAAAAAGGGGGGCCCAGGACCAGTCCGTAGCATAAATATTCGCGTACAGTCCCAGCTCTGTAAATCCGCCACGACCATTATTTACCTGCAAATTATTTCTGGCAAATTGATGACCATATCCATATCCCAGTTTGAATTGATAGATGTCGTATCCGTCTTCACCCAGTGAGCTTTTCAGGATATATGGATCTTCTGGTAACATATCCAGCGAAATTATGTCTACCAGTGCGTCATTATTAATATCACTGATATCAACACCCATCGAAAAACGACTGGTATGGGTAATGAATTTATCTAATGACTCCTTAAATGTGCCGTCTTTCTGATTGATATAGAGATAATCATTCTCATGAAAATCATTTCCAACATAGATATCAGGCCATCCATCAAAATTAATATCACTGATGGCAAGACCGAGACCATATCCAATCACATTGCTATAAATCCCTGCAGAATCTGTCACTTCTACGAAAACACCACCATCATTTCGTAGCAATTTATCACCGGCGGTAGGATGCTTTTTACTGGCAAATCCATCCCGTCTACCAAACGTGCCATTTTGATGTAAGCTGTGATTAAGTTGAAACATGTCCAAATCTCCATCCAGATCATAATCAAAAAATGCAGCCTGAGTACCAAATCCTATAAGATCGAGATTATAATCAGCGGCACGATCCTCGTAGGTGGGGATACCATCCTCTACTCCGGTACATATGTACAATTGATTTCTCCCCAATAAATGCTCATAATCAGCTACCTGGTTTACGTAGAGGTCCAATAAGCCATCGTTATTAATATCAACCACACTAACTCCTGTAGACCATCCCTCAATGCCCTCTACGCCTGCCAGCTGAGTTACATCTTTAAATCGCAAATCCCCTGTATTGAGAAACATACGATTCTCCTCCATATTATTAGTAAAATAGAGATCAACCAAACTATCATTATTGAAATCTCCCGCAGCGACTCCTCCCCCATTATAGAAATACATGTATTTAAACACATTAAACTCCTCGTCCTGATGTAACGTATTTATCGTATGTAACCCGGTCCTGTCTCCTTCATGTAATTCGAAATAGAGTGTCTCCTCAGGTATATCTGAACAGGAGATAAGAAACAGAAATAGAAAAATAATATGTGAAAATCTATGTAACTGCATAGAAACTAGAGACTTTCCTGGTTAATCTTCAATAGTTTTGGGGCCTCATTATTTACAGGTACGAGTAAATGCATTTGCCCATCTATCTCAATTGGAACAATGTCCCTGGCATCACCTCTAATGCGAAGTCCTGAACGCTGATGATCAACAGGTGCAAAGTATCCATCCTTATTTAGAAGTGCATATCCGATACCGGCATCCAGTTTTGAAAACTGAGGGGTAAATCCGGCATCATTACCGACTGTCACAATATCCTTCAGACCATCACCATTTATATCCTGGCAATAAATACCACATATACATGAAAACTGAAGCGGATCAGGTAGTGGGGACATTTCAAATTTTCCTTCACCCAGATTATATGCTATCGAGGACTTAAACCAGTTGGCCGTTAACACCTGGGCTTCTTCGATTTGCTCACTTTCAAAAAGTTGTTGAATGGAACGTTCAGCATATTCCTCGTGTCGCAAATTTTCCTTCTTTAGTCCGGGTATCTGCGCCGTTAACTCCCGTTTCATGGGTAGCGGCATATCCTTACCATCAATACTTTGTGTGATAATTTTATCAAGATCACCATTACTGTCAAAATCATGTACCCAGAGCCTGGCAGGAGCATGTTCAGAAGCCGTGAAATAGAAGTTTTCCCCACGATTTCCCAGGATCATATCCAGTCGATTATCACCATTTAGATCTTCCAAATGCACATCATAATACCATCCGGGATAATTTGTCAGCGTACTTTCAAAATCCACGAGTCTTCCATCCGTTAATGTAAAAATCGAAGGTGCCATCCACTCGCCGACAAACACTATTTCGTCATTGCCATCCCCATCTAAGTCTCCTTGCTCTATATCAGTGATCATACCCAGGTCGGTCAAATCAGGTGCTACGGCTTTTGTTACATCCCTAAACTGTCCGGTGCCATCGTTTCGGAGCACAAAACACGGGGGGCTGCTACCATATTGCTGAGGAATACTGCGACTGGCCACTATCAAATCCAGATCGTTATCTCCGTCCAGGTCCAGGGCTAGGGCTGCAGATGTGTTAAGACCACCCACAGGTAGGACAGCCGACTCCTGGAAATTACCGTTTCCATCATTTGTATATATCCTGTCCTGGAATACCGGAGAACCGGCCCGTTGATGATTACCTCCTGACCCTACAAAGAGGTCCTGATCCCCATCTCCATCCATATCAAAAAATAAGGCTTCGGTATCTTCATGAATACGATCCTTAATAAAAACATCTCCAATTCTTTTTTCCCATCCTTCTTGCAAACGAAAGTAAAGTCTCGCAGGCTGTCCTGCAGGTCCACCCACAAAAACATCATCACGTCCATCACCATTGAGGTCAGCAACAGAGATTGCGGGACCTTCCCTAGACGTTCGTCGCATGATTAATCCTTCGTAGTAGAAATCCACATGTGCATCTTCTTTCACTGTATCAAAAGGAACATCTACTTCTTCAAAGAACACCATATCAGAACTCGGGCTTTTCCTTTGAACTTTAGCTTCCTCCCAGGAAATTGTATGAACAGTATCTATTGCTGGATTAAACGCTACTGACCGTTGCATATCCGGCCATATAATCACCATTGAATCTACCGAAGTAGCATTTCCCAATCCCATAGTTATCCTGTAGTCCATAGAAGATTGAAAACCTCTGGATGGAATTGCCTGTACATTTTGCACCTGACCGTCGCGATATAGAAACACCTTAGTACCTATAGCAAAACTATTAGCTTGTGTCCCTTTCAGATTGACAGCAATAAAATGATGGTTCGTATTTTCCCGGGATAAATTCTTGTAGAGAAATGCTTCCTGATTTAAATTATTGACAACAAGATCCAAATCACCATCGAGATCTAAATCTCCATATGCTGCACCATTCGAAAATGAAGGATCTCCCAACCCATTGTTGCTTTCAATATCATCGAATGTGAGGTTTCCATTGTTTTTAAAATATTTATTTACCTGGGCATTTGAAGGCATTTTACTGATGACTTCGGACATCTCCTCCTTCTCCCCGGTCATGACCATCTGTTGCACTATGTCATTCGCAAAAAAATCGATAAAGTCC
>JAUILM010000666.1 GCA_030432855.1 Bacteroidia bacterium | reverse complement strand
CGTCTTTCAGGCAAAAAAGTCTCATCTACTTAAGATCCCGGGAGTGGGAGAAACCACTGCTTCATCTATCGTTGATGATAAAATCATGCCCCGGGTGGATCAGGAGATTTCATTTATCGAACGACATAAGATCACTCCACTGTTTTTCCTTGACAAGTCCTATCCAGTCAGACTAAAGCGACTCAGAGATGCACCGGTGATGTTATATTATCAGGGCAATGCAGATTTAAATACTACACAATCTTTGGCTATCGTGGGCACACGAAAACCAACCCTGTATGGTAAAATTCAGTGTGAGAAGATATTAGAAGGACTCAAAGATCGCGAGGTCCTCATCGTAAGTGGTCTGGCATATGGTGTCGATATTACAGCGCACCGCAAGGCCCTGCAGTTAGATTTTCCCACGGTGGGAGTGCTTGGTAGTGGCCTGGATAGGATATATCCCTCCACACATCGAAAGGTTGCAGATGAGATGATCTCCAGAAATGGGGGCATTCTCAGTGAATTCCCTTCTGGAACAGGGCCTGACCGGGAGCATTTTCCTATGAGAAACAGGATTATTGCTGGTCTCTGTGATGCCTTATTAGTGGTAGAGTCTGGTAAACGCGGTGGTTCGATGATCAGTGCAATTCTAGCGAATGATTATCATAAAGATGTCTTTGCGATTCCAGGCCGTGTGGGAGATCCTCAAAGTGAGGGATGTAATGATCTGATTAAATCAAACAGGGCCCAGTTACTGGAATCGGGTGAAGAACTTTGTGAAATCATGCAGTGGAAAGAAAGAGAAAGTGTCGAGGGTCTCCAGCAGAGGATGTTTCAGGACTTGACACCCAGAGAAAAGGAAATATGTGATATTCTGGATGGAAACTCAATGGTCAGTATTGATCGATTGTACAAATCAACGACCTATACTGCCAGCGAAATGGCAGGTGTTCTTCTGGAATTAGAATTCAAAGGCATTATAAAAGCTCTTCCCGGTAAGATGTATACTTTGATCTAGTGAGAAGTTAAAAAAGGCTTTCCCGCTGTTTACAGATGCCGCTCAGCGTGATATGAGGATCGTACTAAAGGACCACTTTCCACAAAATCAAAACCCCGGCTCAATCCTGCCTCCTTATACGCCGCAAACTGGTCAGGATGTATGAAAGCATCTACGGCCAGGTGCATGCGGGTAGGTTGAAGATATTGACCAATAGTCAACACATCACAACCATGGGACACCAAATCATCCATGGCCTTATACATCTCCTCCGGAGTTTCCCCCAGACCTACCATGATACCTGACTTCGTTCGTTTACCAGCCGCTTTGGTCCGTTGTATTTGCTCCAGACTACGATGATATTTGGCCTGTGGCCTCACTTTACGATATAGTCGCTCCACGGTTTCCATGTTGTGGGATACCACCTCCTGTCCTCCGGAAATCATACGATCGAGAGCTTCCCAGTTTGATTTTACATCGGGAATCAAGGTCTCAATAGTCGTCAAAGGACTCATCTCTTTTACCGCCCGTACCGTTTGATACCAGATCTCGGCACCCCGATCCTTAAGTTCATCCCTGTTTACAGAGGTAATTACGGCATGCTTAACTTCCATCAGTTTTATAGCTTCGGCTACCCGGCGTGGCTCATCTTCATCATATTCCGGTGGTCTGCCTGTCTTCACTGCACAAAAAGAACAGGACCTTGTGCAGGTATTGCCAAGAATCATGAAAGTGGCAGTGCCAGCCCCCCAGCATTCGCCCATATTAGGACAATTACCACTTTGGCAGATCGTGTGAAGATTGTACTCATCTACCAGACGACGTACATGCTTATACTTTTCACCAATTGGTAGCTTCACCCGGAGCCAATCTGGTCTGCGGGGTCTCTTTTTATCAACAATGGGAAGTTCTATCATTTAGCAATAGATTAAAGGCAATGCACAAAGCTGCATCTATCAATCACAATGAATCATTGAAGTGGAGATCAACTTCGCTTTCCTATCTGCAAAGTTAAATAAACATTGAGGAAGTAGGGTTTGTTTATCTCGGTCACCATGATAGGCACTTTGCTAAGGAACAAATCACCCATGATTCCGACTTCCACCGCCTTGATAAGATTATCCTGATTACCCCAGGAAAAGTGGGCACCAATTTTTCCGTGAAAACCTGGCTTTAATTTCAGCTCATCTAATCCATATCTGAATTCAGCCCCACCAAAGATGGCTGTCTCATCGAGAAAACGGTCATGATTTTCTTCTGAATATTTCTCTTCTACGATTTCCGATTCCACGGCCCCATCCTCAAAATTTCTCAGCTTAAGGTAATAGGGTTTGAGAATCCCAATCGTAAATCCATATTCGTAATTCAATCCTACTACTACGGATTTCTTACGGGCCTTTTCAGAAAAGTATCTCTTTTTGCCAATACCAGCTCTTAAGGTGTACAGTCGATTTCGTTTACCATATACAAAGGGCTTGGATGATTCCTGAAAAAAACCAGTATTGAAAAACTTGAAATTTTGAGCATACTCCTTGGGATGCTTTAACGTGCCAAAATCGAAATAGTAATAGCGAGTGCGATACCATGTCTCGATGTCACCTACACTATATCCCAGAGAAAAGCCATTGGAATGCAGGCGAATTTCCCCAATACGCTCAGTCTCATACACTAGCGATTCTTCCCCAATGGGTTTGGGTAAAATAGTCCTCTGTGCATCCGCCACGCAGATGGCAAGTAGCATTGTAGACAGTATGAGTAAGACACGATTCAGTCGAAAACCATTCATTAGGGATAAGATACTGCTATTGGTGATTATATGCAATTTCGAAACCAAACTTTTGTATTGGGGTGATAGCGAAGAAATAATCAAATTGTGAATCCCAATGATTTTGAAATAAGTTTCAAGCACATTTTAGATTATATTTACCTAACCTAGAATTTGATATGTTGTTCAACTTAAGTGATAATAATAGTATTGCCAATCAGTTTATTGCTGAGCTGAGGGATATACATGTGCAGAAGGACCGTATGCGATTTCGAAGAAATGTAGAGCGACTCGGTCAGATCTTTGCCTACGAAATCAGTAAGACGCTGCACTATAAACAACAGGAATGTGAAACACCTCTGGGGGTTGCTCACATGCAGGTACCTCAGGAGAGAATTGTTGTGGCCAGTATTCTACGAGCCGGTTTACCTTTGCACAACGGTATACTTAGCTACTTCGATGAAGCTGACAATGCTTTCATTTCGGCCTACCGTATGCATCATAAGGATGGAACATTTGAAATCAATCTTGAGTATGTCACTTGCCCTGATATAAATGATGCGACGCTGATTATTTGCGATCCTATGCTGGCAACCGGGTCTTCTTTTGATGCTGCCTATAAGGTGCTCCTGGAGTACGGTAAGCCAAAGGCAACCCATTTCGTTTCCATTATCGCGTCTACCAATGGTCTCAATTATGTCAACAGAAAGTACAGTTCTATTCATTTCTGGCTGGGGGCGGTGGATGAAGAGCTCACTGCAAAATCCTACATCGTGCCTGGACTCGGTGATGCGGGTGACCTCCTATACGGCGCAAAATTGCAAGACTAAATGACAGGTCTAACCACCTCTTCCATATTGATCATTTTGGTCATTTATTTTGCTTTGCTGATGATCATCGCAAAGGTGACCTCGCGAAAATCGACCAGCGAAGATTTTTTTGTAGGTGGGCGACAGTCTCCCTGGTATGTGGTGGCTTTTGGAATGATCGGTGCCACACTCTCGGGAGTCACTTTTATCTCAGTACCTGGATGGGTAGGTGACAGTCAGTTTTCTTACATTC
>JAUILM010000665.1 GCA_030432855.1 Bacteroidia bacterium | reverse complement strand
GAGGAAGGATGACACATAAGATTCCTTCGGTATTCATTTAATGTTGAATGAACTCTTCTAGCTATAACAATACGCCATAAAGGATGTTATAATGACGTGGGAATCAAAGAAATCTTCCCTCTAAAAATGCTATTTTGCAGACCATTTAAAAATCGAAAAGTAAACCAGTACTATGGCCTTTGATATCAACATGATCAAATCCTTTTATGAGAACCTTCCAGGTAAAGTGCAAGCAGCCCGGAATCTCTTAGGTAGACCTCTGACACTGACCGAAAAAATTCTCTATTCCCATTTGCATGCGGAATCTCCCTTACAGTCATTCACACGAGGTAAGGATTATGTATTCTTTGCTCCTGACAGAGTGGCAATGCAAGATGCCACAGCTCAAATGGCGTTGTTGCAATTTATGATGGCTGGTAAACCCTCCGTGGCAGTGCCATCGACTGTGCATTGTGATCATTTGATTCAAGCTGAACTGGGCGCAGAAAAGGATCTGGCAACCGCCAATGATGTCAATTCAGAAGTGTATGATTTCCTCTCTTCGGTTTCTAACAAGTATGGTATTGGTTTCTGGAAACCTGGTGCGGGTATTATACACCAGATAGTCTTGGAAAATTATGCTTTTCCCGGAGGTATGATGATTGGTACGGATTCACATACACCTAATGCAGGCGGTCTGGGTATGGTAGCTATTGGTGTTGGTGGTGCCGATGCTGTAGATGTGATGGCGGATATGCCATGGGAGCTGAAGATGCCAAAGGTAATTGGTGTGAAGCTCACTGGAAAAATGAGTGGATGGACTTCTTCAAAGGATGTTATTCTGAAGGTTGCCGGGATTTTGACTGTGAAAGGAGGAACAGGTGCGATTGTGGAATACTTTGGTCCTGGTGCTCAGTCACTTTCTTGTACAGGAAAAGGTACTATCTGTAATATGGGAGCAGAAATTGGTGCCACAACCTCTACGTTTGGATATGATGAGTCGATGAGCCGGTATTTACGTGCCACTGAACGTGCCGACGTAGCCGATCTTGCCGACCAGGTAGCAGAACACCTTACTGGAGATGCTGAATGTTACGCAAATCCAGAAAAGTACTTTGATCGGGTAGTTGAAATTGACCTTTCGACTCTCGAACCACATATTAACGGACCATACACACCAGATTTAGCCTGGCCAATTTCGAAATTTGCTGAAGCTGTTAAGGAAAATGACTATCCCGAAAAACTCGAAGTGGGTTTGATTGGATCCTGTACTAACTCATCATATGAGGATCTCACCCGGGCCGCCTCTCTTGCAGAGCAAGCCAAGGAAAAAAACCTGAAGGTTAAGTCCGAATTTACAGTCACTCCCGGATCAGAACAAATAAGATACACCGTAGAGCGAGACGGTATTCTCGATTCTTTTGAAGATATCGGAGGTGTGGTACTGGCCAATGCCTGTGGACCGTGTATTGGACAATGGGCCCGCCACACAGATGATCCCAAGAAGAAAAATTCTATTATTACCTCATTCAACCGGAACTTCTCAAAGAGAAATGATGGGAATCCCCAAACACATGCGTTTGTAGCTTCACCTGAAATAGTCACTGCTATGGTGATGGGTGGATCGCTTACATTCAATCCACTTACAGACTCACTAACCAATGAAGATGGAGAATCCGTTAAACTGGATCCACCAACAGGCATCGAACTTCCACCTAATGGTTTTGATGTAGAAGATGCTGGTTTTCAAGCCCCATCCGAAAATGGTCAGGATATCAATGTAGTAGTGAATCCTGAAAGTAATCGCCTACAATTACTGACGCCTTTCAAAGTCATCACGCAGGATCAGGTAGAAGGTATGCGTATACTTCTCAAGGCAAAGGGAAAGTGTACGACAGACCATATTTCGATGGCAGGACCATGGCTTAAGTACCGTGGGCACCTGGAAAACATCTCCAACAATTGCTTCATCGGAGCTATTAACTACTACAATGAAGAGGCAAACAACGTGATTAACTACGTTGAAAACAAGTATATGCCCGTGCCTGACTCAGCAAGAACCTATCGAGATGCGGGTATAGGAACCATTGTGTTTGGAGAAGAAAACTATGGTGAGGGTTCTTCTCGGGAGCATGCTGCCATGGAGCCCAGGTTTTTGGGTGTTAAGGCTGTAGTTGTAAAGAGCTTTGCTCGAATTCACGAGACAAACCTGAAAAAACAAGGTATGTTGGCTTTAACTTTCGAAAACCCAGCTGACTACGATAAAGTGCGTCAAGATGACACGGTAGACATTGTTGACTTCAGCGAAATGACACCGGGTAAACCCCTGACAATTCGCTTGTCTCACAGTGATGGTTCCGTTGATGAGTTTAAGGTCCTACACACCTACAATCAAGCGCAAATTGATTGGGTACGTGCAGGTAGTGCACTAAACAAAATACGGGAAGCGCAGGCCTAAGAAATACCTGGACTCTCCACATACTCGAATGTTAGTTTTATTGTGATCAGGGTTTTGCCTATATTGTTGAGGACAAAACGATTACATAATACAACAAATTCATTATGTTAAAAGAGTTTAAGGAATTTGCCATGAAAGGCAACATGCTCGATTTGGCAATTGGTTTTATCCTCGGTGCTGCCTTCAGTACCGTTGTAAAATCACTGGTGGATGACATCCTGATGCCGATTGTTTCATCAATTTTTGGATCTCCAGACTTCAGCAATCTCTTCTTGGTGCTGAAGGAACCGGCAGATATGACCGATGTCAATATGGCGTCCATTGAAGCTGTGCGAGAAGCAGGGGGTATTGCACTGGGGTACGGTCTATTTATCAATGCCCTGATTGCATTTATCATCATGGCTTTCATCTTATTTATAGTGGTCAAAAACGTGAATAAACTGAAAGAAAAAGAAGAGGAAGTAGAGGCTCCTCCTCCAGGACCAACGCAGGAAGATCTTCTTGGGGAAATTCGAGACCTTCTGAAGAAAGCCTAAGAAAAACCCACTCAATAATTCCTTAATCCAAATGAAAAGAACTGACCGACGATTACGTTGGTCAGTTTTTTTTTATGTATCAATTGACAGAAGAGGTTGCTTCTTTTTTGGTCATTTTCCACCAGCCAAAAACAACGATACCTAAAAGGACTACAAAAGCCAGCAATACCTGATAGAATGGAATAATGGTAATGGCAATTATATGTGTGCGATCAATGATCCACATAAGCACTAAAAGCCCTCCGATGATCCACAGTAAACCACCAAGCTTTCCGAATCCAGGAATTTGGTCAAACGATACATTCTTTCTGATCAGCAACAACGTACCAATCATGGAAATGATGGGTAGAATCTGGGTCCACATATCCGCTTCAAAAATGCTTTGACGTTCAAACAAAAAGAGGTAAACGTTCAGAGTTACGGCAAATATCCCGGGTATGCAGATGAGATATACCAAAACCGAATACATATACTTCCAGGGTGTCAGATGGCCTTCTCCCTTGCCTAACCAGCTTGCGAGCAGTGCAGTCAAGGGGCATGCCAGGAAGAAAAAAATTATGATTTCAGGATTTAATGCCAGTAGATCAAAAAACTCCTGTAAGGTCATCGGATAGCTAAATTAGAGTTTGGGAAAGAATTACGTCCTTCATAAAGATAGTAACTTGAGAGACACATTGTAGATTTTCGTCACATGTGTGTGTGCCGTTCCCAATAATTCTGATCTTCGATCTCATCAAGTATCTGGATATAGTTTATATATCGCAGCTCACTAATTTCACCTTCTTCGATTGCCTGCTTCACTGCACATTTGGGTTCGTCCCGATGAGTACAATCGGGAAACCT
>JAUILM010000664.1 GCA_030432855.1 Bacteroidia bacterium | reverse complement strand
TTATTCTGTACCAAAAATAGGTTTGTGCAAAAATAGCTCCTGAAAGCAATACAGGAGCTATGTATTAGTGAAAAAATGTGCTATGGTTAGGGTATAGGCTAAGGTTGGTACAAGTGTGATTTTTTTAAAAAAGAAATCAGGTATCATTGATATTATTTGGCCTGTTGCGTCTAAATAGATAGAGCTTATTTATAAGCTCTATAGCAGTCCTAAACGTGACATACTTAACAGCCCATGAATGCTCATATTTTTTCTACATTAACCAATCCAAAACTCTATGAAAAATCTTTCTACTTGGAGAATTATGGCTATAACAGCCTTGATTCTCGCGGCTGTGTTTTGTTTGCCATTACACGCGCAAACAGTTGTAAACCTAGAATGGAAAACTACCAATGGGACTCCTTCAGACTCCATTGATTATAGTCTTTCTATATTTGATGGTTCTGGCAATCTGATAGTTGCAGGCAATACTATGGTTTCGGGGCAATCTGAAAACTTCCTTGTCACAAAATTAAACTCCGAGGGGGGGATTCTTTGGGAAAAAAGTTTTGATTTCAATGATGAAACAGATTATGTAACAGCTCTCACCGTAGATGACAATGACAACATTTTGGTTGCAGGTCCTACTCATTCTAATACGAATGGCTATGACTATGGGATAATAAAGATGGATGGGGATGGTACTGAACTATGGAGTGTCACATACAATGGCTCTGGCGATGGAGGGGATTATCCTACGGCTATCAAAACTGACTATGCAGGGAATGTATATGTAACAGGAATAAGTCAAGGAGATACAACAGATGCTGATTTTATTACCATCAAATATGATGACAACGGCAATTTGCAGTGGGAAGAAAGGTATGATTTTGCAAAATTAAGGGATGGAGCGATTGGTTTGGAACTCAGTGCTAATTATGAAGATGTTATTGTAACAGGAGCAAGCGCAAGTACTGCTTTCAATTGGGATTTTGTAACCATTAAGTATGATGCAAGCGATGGAAGTCACATCCAAACCGTTCGCCAACCTACCGGAGCGAATGGATATGATCAGCCTGTTTCCATGTGTAAAGATGATAATGGAAATATATATGTGACTGGAGCAGCTTTAACTGGCAACGGCATTGGAAATGATATGCAGACTATCAAGATTGACTCAACCTTTGCGATTGAGTGGGTGCGTCAGTATGATGGTCATGGTTATGATGATTCGGGTAAAGATATTAAGGTAGATGCCAATGGTGATATCTATGTAGTAGGATATTTTCAAAAAGCTGATCTGGGTTATGACTTTATGACCATTAAATATGATGATGCAGGGAATGTTCTTTGGACCCAGACCCGATCTACTACGGTTAGTTCCGATTCTGCCCAAGCTGAGTATTTGGATTTTGATACAGAGAATAATGTCTATGTGACTGGTAGGCTTAGAGAGGGTGGTGGAAGTGCTGCTATTACGGTTGTATATGATGAAGATGGCGATGTCTTATGGGAAACTGTTCATGACAGTGAAGAATCAATTCCAACGGATATGCGGGTAAATCTCTGGGGGGCAGTATATGTGACAGGGAAGGAGAATACTACGACTGGGATGAACTACTTTACGGTGAAGTATAGCAATATTAATTTGCCAGAGGAGATAGTTTTTGACAGTCTTGGAAATCCATTATTTGTGAATAATCAACTATTGGTTCGATTTGACCCTTCTGTTTTGGATGCAAGTAAGATTGATAATTTAGACTTGAACTACTGGAGTGTAAATGAAATTGTTACAGATCAGAGTCTAATAAGTCTTATGGATCAAAAATTAGATGCGAATGGCACATTAACAAACTGGAATTTAGTTCGAGTTTATTCTAGTCTTCAAACAACGGATACGACCGGAACTTCAAGACTTGGAAATACATTTACCATACCTCCAATATGGTCTTTACTGTTACTCCAAATACCTCCAAGTATTTCAGAATCAATTTCTTATGAAGAAATGACACAAAGAGATAGTTTGAACACTATTTCGAAGGACAAAATTCTGCGTTCTTCTTTAAACTATGTTGGAACGTTGTTTTCAAATGATCCCCTTTTTAGTAATCAATTATCATTACAATCAACGACTTACCCCAAAGGCCATATTAATGCTGAAGATGCCTGGGCTTTTTTGGATGGACAATCTGAACCTATAGGTAAACCATCTATTATTGTTGGAATAATAGATGCTGGAATTAACGAAAATCACGAGGATTTAAAGGGAAGTGGAAGTTTTGGAGGTTTAAACGGTTCTATTGTTGATGAGGCGTTTGACTTCCGATATGATCCGCCTTTGAGTTTTTCCTACTTCAATGGCTCACATGGGACTCAAATGGCAGGTATAATTGGGGCTCTTAGAAATAACAACACTGGTATAGCTGGTGTCGCTGGAGGTGATTTGACAAGTTCACAAGAGGGCGTACATTTTTGTTCAATGGTTGTCACTGATGGTACTGGCCTATTCATTATTATGAATAGAGCTATTAATGCAATTGTGCATTCAGCAAGAGGAGGGGCTGGGAACTCTCCTATAGTTGATATTATGAACAATTCTTTTGGTTTTAATGAAGACCCAGTCTCAACACCTACTGTACCTCCAGTAGAGCTTGAAGATGCTGTAAGGCTCGCTTTCAAGGCTGAAATAATCATTTCAAATAGTCGCGGACAAGAATTGCCTGGAGGTGGTCCGCAGACTGATCCTAAAACAAAAGTGTTTCCTGCTTGTTTTTCTGATGAATGGGGAATAAGTGTTGGTGGGGCAGATTTACAAGGAAACAGGCATACAGTAGGTGGAAATATTCCGAATTCTGGGGAGCGTTATCTTGATTGTTTCTTTGATGAAGGCATGGATATTTTAGCTCCAAGTATTCAAATAGCAGATGGGAGTGTGAATCCAAGCCTATTGGCGGCGGTAACAACATCTGCTGGAAGTGTGAGTTCTTATACCCGAACAGGAGGTTCTTCTTCTGCAGCCGCATATACGTCTGGGGTAGCGGCATTATTACAATCCTATTCAAATGTTACTCTTGCTCCTGAAGATGCCGAAAATTTAATAGAATACGGCGCATCAGACTACAATGCTTCTTCAGATCCTGGATATGACATAGAAACGGGATGGGGAAGTTTAAATGCTCTTCAATCTTTGAAGCTTATATCTCAGGAAAGTGCAGCAATCCAAAGAAAAGTCGTTCATCGGAACATATCTACGACCTTTTCATCTAAAATTTTGGTTTCTTCAAATGTCCAAATTCAATTAAAAAAGGATCATACGATTCCTAAGAGATTAGGATTTCCTAATGGAATCACATTTCCTGCAGGATCATATAATGCAAATATTTATAAATATGTAGTTAATGATACATATACCCCAAGTTCTCATGGAAGGTTAATTTCTATTGATGCAAATCGGCCAGGATATTGGGCTAGAAATAGTTCTTCTAATTTATGGGCTGCACCCGTCTCTGGTGCTGTTATACCCGAAGATGATATATATTTAACAGTGACTCAATCAGCTCCAGGAATGCCTATTAATGTCACATTAGAAGGGTATTTCTGTGAAATAATACTTTCAAACATAAATCTTTTTATACCAGTAGAAGCTGTATCATCCCCAAGCCTGAACTACTCTCTGTTAATCGATGAAGGAATACCAACATCAATAGAAACGTATCCCTCCAAGCAACCCCATCTTGCCCACCAGGCATCCCCTCAGCTAGCTTTGCTGGATGCAAACAACAAAAAAATCACAAGCAGAGTGGCTCCGCCTGGCGCGAGCCTGGGAGGCCAGCGGTTT
>JAUILM010000663.1 GCA_030432855.1 Bacteroidia bacterium | reverse complement strand
ACCTGGTACCTGGCACCCGGAACCATTTCAAACGGAGACGCAAAATACTTTAAAAACAATCCCGGCACCCTCTGGCAACCGAAGTCTTGACGTAGGTTGCTAGTACCAATTGGAATGGAGACGGACCTATTATCAATGAATTTTTTTGGCTCACCCTCACCCCCGACCCCTGTTTCTCGCTACGCTCCTAAACCGGGGAGCCCAGCCCACAATTATCTTGAAAAATTGAGTACAAAAACGGTCAACACTATATCGGTATCTACATTCTACATTCCGGATACCGGACACCGGATGCCGGATACCGATCAAAAACGGAGACGTACCTATTTCTTAGAATTCCCGGTACCTGACACCTGGCACCCAATAGAATCAGTATTTAAACTTAACGAGCTTGAGCTTCTTGCCACGTACACTGGGTACGATCATCTCATTGGAACTGAGCTGAATGGCATTTTTGATCTGCAGTTTAAGTTTTTGATTGTCCGTGCTCATCAGGCTACGACGGGTGATATCCCCGGCGCCATTTAAGATATACTCACTGACTGTATTATCATTGCGTATCTCATCGTTGTAAAGAATGCGGAGATACGATGGATTTTTAAACAGAAAATACGACGAATAGGCTGCTTCGTCATCATTAGAATATTGGCGCTTGGGTAGCAATTTCTGCCAGTGGGCAGATCCATCGGGATGAATAGAAACCAGGACTATATCCTCATAGTAATAGTCCACAGAAAAGCGGCTGGATCCATAATAGTCCCTTCTTGAGCCGTAGGAAAGGCGCTCGTACTCTTTGTTCTCCTCTGCAATGATCAGGAGTCCACCATCCTGCCGAAGGACCAGATCACGAATATCCAGATTGTAGAGACTCTCCCGCTTGGGATTGTATTTACCGTGAAAGTCGGCGACAAGCTCATCATCATATTGTATAGTAGAAAGCTGATGGGTAGTGAGAGCCCTGTCCACCACGAGATGGTATATACCATCCGTGATACCCGTATTACGATCCGAATACAAGCCTACGGTTGTGAGCGTTTTATTCACATTATCGTAGGTGAAATAAGCATCGTAAGTGACAAACTCCGGCAGGGGTACCGTCAGCTGCTCGAAATTATTGTCCTCCTTTCGATACCGGAAAAACTCCATCGAATGAGATTCCATTTTGTATCGAAAGTTGTTTTTCTCAAAAATCAGAAACATCTCTCCCTCATTCGTGATGATGGTCTTCCGATACTCTTCCCGAAAATTGATATTCGTAAAGTCAAATTTAGACTCCCATAGTAATCTGCGCTGTCGTAAATTGTAAGCGAAGGCACTTACGATTCGTTCGTTTTCTATCTCAGTCATGAGGAAAATATTCTCATCTTCTGATTTTACGAAACGAAATCTGGGCCTTAGCAATCCTCGCTTTATCAGCACGATTGTATCCTGATAATCCACCTGAACCTTTGGATTATAGGTCCTCACCTGGATACCAATAGTATCCTTCCAGTCATTGGAATACACTACATAAAACTGATCATCATCAGGTATTACATTGATGATGCGGCTTTTCCGGCTATCAAGCTTCTCATCCTCCTTCGTCCAGGTCATGTAGAGATCTTCATCATAAGCCTGGATATCAAAATCATTGACACCATCTTTAATGACCAGAATGTCTTCTCCTACCTGACCAATGATATCATAGACAAATTCACTTTGTAGAGACATCTCGTTGGACACGGTAATGACCTGCGCAGAAAGTACGCCAGCAGCGATGAACACCAGAAATAAGGTAAACAATGATCGCATGCGCTTAAAATACTACATGTTAGCGATCAAGTCAAATCGGCTCAATGAGTTTTTGTTAACCTTAACAGGAGGTAGCCTATTGGACCGTGATCAGTCGACTTTCCTTCTCACTGCCCCGGTCGATCTGCAATTCATAGGTACCTCTGGCCATGTAGTCAGGATTCAAATGAATTTCACCGTTTCGGAAAGTGATGTGAAGAGGCGCGATGGATCCATCTTCCTGATGCAACTCGAAAGTTGGCATCTTGGGCTTACGTTTGAAAAAATACATTGCAATAAGGATTAAATTTGTATAGCAAAGATATACAATTTAATAAACATTACAATTAGTTATAATATGTTGCTACTGTGGGAAAGAAACTTTAACAGATGGCGGTAGATCATAGGCCCGTGCGTACCCTTTCACCAGTCCCAGGAAATCCACCTCATCAAAGATATTGAGGGGTCCCTGCACCCAGGCTGCCAGCATACGATACTGTACTTTCTGTCCAATAGGTGTAGCCAGATAATAAAAGCTGGAAGGATCTTCTCTATAGTGATCAATTTCAAAGACGCCCGGTACCAGTAGTCCCAGTCCCAGCTGCTCTCCCCCGGATGACTGAAGACCATGTGTGTAAGCGAAGTGTACCTCTCCCGTCTTACCTTGCGTGAAATCACTGGCATCCGGATGTCTGGGCATACCAAAGGCCACCTGTAAACTCAAGTCCGTCACCGTGAGAATCTCCACATGCACCTGTGCCCAATGCTTACCGGCTTCCAGTATCCAACGAACGGCAACATCGATCTTTTCATCCCTGACCGGTACTCCCCGAGTGGTTATTTTCACCTCTGATCGCAACGGTCCATTTGAGAGCACCTCAATTTCCTTGCTATCAAAAGAACTCAACGGAATGATATCGCTATAATCATACAGTGCCGGGCTTCCAAACCCCAGTGTATTTTTTTCCTCCAATACATCACCTCCCCATGGTTGACCAGGCTCCACCGACCCTCCTACTGTTGCGAGTACGAGAGGACGCTGACGTTTGGCAATGACATCATAGGCAAAAGGTGATTGCATTAATGCCCGGTAAGCAATCCAGTCATTTTCCATTACGATCCCACCAAAGGCCCAGGATTCATTTCCTGTGTAAGTATGTGTGATAGATGGTGATCCATCGATTGTATTAAATACCTGGACTCGTGCAGAAGGTCGCATTACATTCCCTCCTGAAACTGCAGCGATTTCCAACGTGGATGATGGCGCAACATCGACCAGTGCGAAAATCTTGTCCGGAGTGCCATTGTGGTTTCGATCTTCCAACTGATAGGGAATCTCATTACCTTCTGAATCCACCAATCGCACGGTAGAGTCAACATTGAAAATATCAATATCGATTCCAAAATCGATAAAACTATCGGGCTCTACATTGGAGATGGCAATGTTGAAAATATCCTTGCCGCCTCCATTAGATTGCGGGGCTCCACAAGAAAAAACAAGACCGATAGCTACAATGGGTAGAATTCTAAAAAGCATGTCCTCATTAATAAATTGAGCCGAAATTACTACTTATCGCTGGTCTGGAGAATATTGTTTTTCTGAAAACCCGATTGAAAACCAATTGCCTGTGGTACATCATCATCATAATCTTCCCATCCAATGACTTCCTTCAGAAATTCCTCCACATGCCTCAGTATGAAAGGCGGTCTAAACTCATCCGGTCGTAATATTTCCACCATTTTGGGTTGCTTGGGCTGACCGAGATTTTCAATATAGGGATACACGATAGATATCATGACCTTACCATTAAAAAGTTGCTGATAAATCAACATACCGTTGGATTTAATGAAAGGTCTTTCAGCATTTCCCACTTGTTCACTAATGCCACTGGATTCCTGCCCCAGACTCAGTGCCACTCCTGCCAGATTCTGAAGATCTTCTTTAGTTTCGACTTTTGCATTCAGACCGGTTTCCTTTACTACATCTTCGAGAGTAGTTTGGATCATTACCTTGGTTTCGTCCTTCCATTGTTGTCGATATGTCTTAGTGT
>JAUILM010000662.1 GCA_030432855.1 Bacteroidia bacterium | reverse complement strand
GTGGAAGTCTGGTAAAGACCATTGAAGCCTGGAACTATAGCCACGCAACAGAAGTACAAGATCGACTCAGATTCCGTGATGTGCCCTCCCTGATTCCTGCTTTCGTTGCACACGTTCCGATTGCCGACAATATAAGCTTTGAATTGCAGGCCCTTAATGTGCTGATGAGTAACATTATTATTAGACATGATCATGAAATCTGGTCTCAATTTTTCAGCGACGATGCGATGTTTGTCTATACGGCCAACCCCATCTACCAGGGGCGACAACAATTGGATGCGTTTATAAAAAAGCACGCTACGGAGGAAATCGGAGTATTTGAACATCTGGATATTAGAAATGATACCATCCTGGAGTCCGGCAATTATGTTATCGAGTTGGCATCCCATATTGCTAATTATCGTACTGGACATTACTCCGGGATCAATACGGGAAAGGATTTGCGTATTTGGAGACGAGAAGAAAATGGGACGTTGAAGATATTTCGGCAAATTGCTATGTACGATTAAGAAATAATAAGGCCAATAAATTATTGGAAAGCAATCAAATGATGCGTGTTGTATTGGATAGGGTTGAAACTAAAGGCTTAAGTAAGGGTTGGCTACTCCTGGTTTTACTATCACTATTTGCCTGTGCAGGGCAGGGACCGAAAGGCGCTTCAAATATTCCCTCCAAAAGAGTGTATGAACAGCTATTGGAAAATAGTGCACAGATAGTAGATGCCGCAAAGTCGAAGGAATTTGAAAATATAGCTTTTTGGTACGATGATGAATCTATGCTGATGGCAGATTATAATCCGATGATTAAGTCTCGGGTTAATATTGCCATTTTTTACGACTCCATTTTTTCGAGGGAGGAGCTTAGCGCATACTCCCGAGAGATTGTTGATGTCTTACAGCTTTCTAACAGAGTCATTGAAATTGGACTCTTTACCAAAACCTTTGCTGATTTCACGGAGCGTAAGGGAAAGTACTTAACTGTGTGGCAAATCAATAGCGAGGGACTTTTGGAAATACGTGCTGAGTCATTTGGTTATTTGCACGAGATTGACGATCCCACAAGATTGGTAGTATCGGAAGCAAGTAGGAGTCATCCTCAACCTATTGATATGCCCTGGGAGTTAGAGGCCTACAATGCTTTGGGTGAAAGCAATGTAATAGATCGAATTGCCGAACGGTCAGTGAGTGCCTACACAGAGGATGGAATGTATCTCCCTTTTGCTGATACAATCAAGTCGGGTAAGTCTACTTTGCTGTCTCATTATCGTGCATATTATGAACATCCGGTTCGAATTGATTCAATTCAAATATTCGCTTTTGCCTGCGATCAGGTAGAAGATGGCTATATCAAGTACGGCGGATTTTATGTGGATTGGAGCTTTCCTGGCTTTGCTGGCAATACAGTAGGAACCGGTATTTCTTATTGGCGTAGGCAGGAAGACAACTCCCTTAGGATACATAGACAGATCGGATTGCACATATATCAATAAAGGAGTATTTGCCAGACTTTATGATGGATTAAAGGATAAAACTTAGGGCATTAATGGAACTATTCTAGCTTTGTAGGCGATATACGTCATCTGTGCAGATTGAACAAAATTAGCTATATCGCTGCGTATGAATTATGAGATAAAGCTGGTGAGTCCAGATAGCTTTTCGGGTGAAAACCATTGGTACCCAAAGGCTCTGAATGCGACGATCCATCCTATGGTGAGTTTTTTTCTTAATCTATCCAAAGACCGGATTGTCAATAGGTACTGCCATCTGCATCCCATGGTCAATCGGGATAAGCTGCACGAGATTCTCACATATCAATGCAAGTACTTTCTCTGGAGTGGTGCGGATCTGATCAATGCAACCTCGGCAACGGGTAAGCGACAAATGGTGGTGATAGAGAACAACTCCTGTCCGTCAGGACAGAAGTCTATGCCACTACTGGATGATAGTAAGGAAGAAGGTTCCTATCAACTGCTCATAGAGCGGACTTTCAAGCCCATGCTAAAATCGCGGAGTGCTGCTAAACTAAAAGGCAGACTGGCGGTAATCTATGACAAGAATCATATGGAAGCTAGTGGATATGCCCATGTGATAGCCGATGTGATGAATGAACCCGTCCTGGAAGTGCCGTTCTTTGATGCCCCGGATGCCCAATACATTCGGGTGACAGATGGTGTGATTGAAGTGTTTTTCGAAAACGAGTGGGTCCCATTAAGAGGCGTATTTCGCTATCTGACTCAAAAACCCTGGAACCGTCTACCTCTTGCCAGTAAGACTAAGATCTTAAACCCTATCGTGGCATGCCTGGCGGGTGGTCGCAATAAAATGGTGGCCGCTAAAGCATACGATATATATAATACAGAAATCCGCCCTTTTGGTCTGAATATCAACACCCCTGAGACGATATGGGATGTGACCAAAACTGAGATTCCCCTTTGGGTGCAGAAGATGGGAGGTCAGGCCGTGATTAAAATTCCTTATAGTAATGCAGGTCAGGGCGTATTTACCATCATTAACGATCAGGAGCTGGAAGATTTCATGGCCATGGAGTTTGAATACAAGCGATTTGTGGTGCAAAGTCTAATTGGCAACTATGCCTGGAGTTCAGTGACCCGGACAGGCAAATTCTACCATGTTGGTACCATTCCGTCCAAATCAGGTGACACCTTTGTGATTGACGTGCGTATCATGGTCAGCAGCACAGAGCAAGGTATACGTCCACTTTGTATGTACAGCCGGCGAGCACTAAAGCCGCTGGCGGACACCCTGGACCAGGGGCAGGATAGCTGGAGTATGCTGGGTACCAATCTGTCCATCAAGGAAGGAGCCAATCAGTGGTCATCGGATACTAATCGTTTGATGCTCATGGATCGTCGTGATTTCAATAAACTGGGTATGGGGCTGGATGATCTGTTGGAAGCCTACATTCAGACGGTACTGTCTACTGTCGCTATTGATAAGATGTGTCAAAACCTCTTTAACTCCAAAGGAAAGTTTAGGATGCGCCTCTTTAGGTCTCTTAATAATGATGAGACGCTCCTCAATGAGATAATGATATGAGTGAATTGCTTAAAGTGCTGATCCTTACGGATCACTCCGGGCACTCAGCTGAAAATTCAGTCTATGCTCTGGCTCGTGCTATGGTACATCATGCCGAGATTGCCAGTGTGGATGTAGCAAGCCGGGGATTACAGGAGAATGCCGATTTCTTTTCCGGTGATTCAAGTGTCCTTTATGCCAGCCCTGTGGATTCTGATTTTGATTTCAGTGAGGATGGTTATTATATGCAAAGACGCCTTCGAAAGGTGGATTCCAGGGGATTTGATCTGGTGTTCATGCGATTGCCCCGCCCCTTAAGTGATGCCCAACTGATTCATATCGAACGTGTATTTGCCGGCTGTGTAATTATCAATAAACCATCGGGGATTATCAATACCAGTAGTAAGGCTTTCCTATTGAACTTCCCGTCCAGTTGCCCTCCCATGCGACTCGTTTCTTCTGTAGAAGAGATTATGAATTTTGCCGAAAATTTTCCCATCGTCCTAAAGCCCCTACGTGAATATGGAGGTAAAGGAATTCTGAAAATTAATGGGGAAAAAATCGATGACGGTAGTACAGAATATGATACTACGCAATATCTTACTTTATTAAAACCAGTTATTGAAAAGGAAGGTTTTTTGGCAATGAAGTTCTTGAAGAATGTGGGAGAAGGAGATAAACGTATCCTCGTAGTTGGTGGTGAGGTGCTGGCTTCATCGTTGCGCTTACCAGCTGAAAACTCCTGGCTCTGTAATGTAGCTCAGGGAGGGAGGTCGGTGCCGACGGAAGTGACG
>JAUILM010000661.1 GCA_030432855.1 Bacteroidia bacterium | reverse complement strand
TGGTCGGGTACGATGATGATAAATTTCATCAGGGGATGGATAATGTCTCGGATGAGATGAAAGGTGCTTTCAAGCTGATGAATAGCTGGGGTAAATCCTGGGGAGAGCGAGGATATATCTGGGTCCGTTATGCCCACTTTGCCAAATATTGTCGTCATGCCTACGCATTGATGTTGGAGAATGGACCTGCCATTGATTTTGATGCAGACATGACACCGCAGGAAGAAGCCCCCGAGTACGTGGATGACGGCAAGGATGTCCGAAGACTGAAAGGTTCATTTGCTTTTAAATCTTATACAGGTGAATGGTTTGGGGGGCGACCTGTTTTTCAGGAAGAGGCGGTAGATCTGGAAGATAATTACTATGTACTGAAAGACCGAAAAGTAGGAGAGCAGTTTCAACTCAATGTGCAAACTGATTTTGATAATGGATATATATATGTCTTTAGTGTGGACCCTCAGGGTAAGACCGAAGTGCATTTTCCTAAATCCGCTGATTATAACATGAAATTTAGTGATCAGAATGAATCTGCTCTGCTCATGAATCGAGGTTCGATTTTAACCATTCCATCGATTACTTCCGCATTGAAAATTTCCCAGGTCGGTAACGATCATCTAGTGGTGCTGTTTTCGGAAAGTAAAATCAAACCCAAATACATCGAATACCTGGGAGAGGAACTGGCAAGTAACGAAGAATTAGTACAACAAAAATTGCCCCGACTACTTAAGAAATATATGGTGCCGTTTTCTGACATCGACTATGACATGTCTACTATGGGATTTGAAGTCTCGACAAGGACCAATGGAAAAATTGTGCCCGTCATATTACGGGTAGAATCTGGGGAGTAAGACAGTTGATTTTACTTTAATTTGATATCAGGTTTTCGGCAAATCCGCAGTGTAGTGCTTATTAACTCAATTCATTCCAGTGCATTTCTCTTTGTCTGTTTGACATTGTGTCTTCTGCTGTATGCATCTACCAGATCAGACCTGGCTAAGACCGATATCATATCACTTAGATTTCCAAAATCTAATTAAGATAAACCTCATCAATGAAATTCTCCATAAAGTCCGGGAAAGTCGCTAGACTCCATTCAACTCCCATTTTATCTCAATGTTGTATTTATCCATCATCTTTTGAAGATGCTTTTCAAGAACCAAATCTGCATCAGTTGCTAAAGTAAGAATTACTACACCCTTTTCAATTCGCGAAGAGAGCACATCAAATCCTAAGGCAATTGGGCGCAGAATATCAACCAGTTTCTCAAAGTCTGAATCGTTAACTCGTCTTGGAATCAAGTAACCTAGGGTCTTTTCAAGCATATAATTGCTATCTCTATGATGGCCGTACCAGATGTCTGGTGACCTATCGGTATCATTGCTCCCGAACCTATTCGAACTTTTAGCAGAAATCCGCGGCACTTCTTCACGAAGCGTTTCTTGAATCATACTCCTTCTTGTAAGGGAACCATAACGAGTAAGGTCAAGGATTTCTTCGAGGATCTCTCTGTCAGTTCGCTTATTATTTATAAACTTTATAGGCTTTGCCAAAATGTCTTTGACAGCATTATCGAGTTTAGGCCACCACATCTCAAAAACCTCATCAAGATTAGGTATTTCTAGCGCTTGTTCGTTGCCAACTCTGTTTATAGTCTTCACTAATCTCATGATATCGACTTTATTAAACATTGTTGCCTGGAAAAGAGTTAGTGGGCCTGAGAAATCGGCGGTATCTACATCAAACAATATGGGACACACCCTTGATTGTCCCATGTTCTTTGACAATGCTCCTGCTTCAAAGAGAATCCAGGGTTTTGCCAGATTTTCCTTCGTCAAACAGATTATTCCTATGCTACACTCTTCCAATTTTGATGAAATTTCGCCCGACCATTTTACACCTTTCTCAATGTCTTCAGGTGTAAAATAGGGTTGAGTAAACTGCAAGACATTTGGAAGCCAAGTCCTAATAGCAGATGCCAATTCTCTACTCTGCTCCCCACTCCAGCTAATGAAGACTTTGATCACCATAAGTAGAAGGTATCTTTTATTTAAATAAGACTGTATCTGTTTAATTCATCATTATCTACTAAGATAACCTTCTGTAAGTGTTCAGCCTAGAAAAAAAATCTATGAATGGCCGAAAAAAGAATCCAGATCAATTAGCCTTGAGATGCAGACAGCACAAGAGTGCATCCTTTAAGGCATAAAGAAAACAAACCAACTTTCTATACTGCTAGTGAAATTTTGTCAACTCTAGAAGGGTATCGGATTGAAAACAGCCTTATGCCCCTCTATCTCAAGTGTCAAGGTATTGTCACTTCTTAACATATTAACATTATGATGTAGTTCAAACCTACTATTAATCAGTTAACTGTATATATAATTGATATATTTACTACAGTTATTAGAACTTGACGCCATGACAGATATTTTACGTTACCCTCCTGCCCCCACTTATTCCCGATTGGCTAAATTTTTGACGGTAAAAGAAAAGGTCCCATACTTTCGTTAGTATAGGACCCTTAAGAGCAATCACTAATAGTTATTAGTGAGGAGGCGACCGGATTCGAACCGGCATAGCGAGGGTTCAAAACACGCACCTTGCCAATCGGACACGCCTCCATTCAAGCACCTGTTCACGTGGCAGGTGCTTTTTAGTTTTCCACAAATTGTGGATATCTTTTCAATGTTGTTTTACGCAACAGCGTATCTTTACACGTAGGAATGGCGGGCAAAAACAAACGAAGTTCTTGTTAGCCATCAACTCGTAAAACTTTTAAGTAGAGCCCAGTGCCATCTGGGCTTTACTCAATTGTAAATTTACCTAATAACCAAGTGAGACCTCTGATCATTTATTAACAGTTTGTTAATAAAAAACCTAACTGGCTGAGTATCATATACATTATGAAATTGTCTCATGCATCTAAACACATCCATTCCAAATGATACAGTGCATTTTTGAGCTCATCAGATCATCTTTAAGGAGTTTGGCTCGCCCATTTGTATTTTGCAAGATCCATTATTCCTAGATAAATCCTGGATCCTGCCAGTAAACTTAGATGCGCCAAAGCAACGGATCTCTTATTTCCCTCTATTATAGTGTATGGCCCCTCAAGTGACTCAGCAACATAAATGAAAGTTCTGTCAATGGCATTAATATCATTAGCGAATGCATGAACTTTCTCCCAGATATCAACTACTTTCTTGTTTGAATTTGCATCAAGTCCCCGTAATCTTTGAACGGAGTGAGCAAGCATGAAATCCCCCAGAGTGCAGAGGCTATCATCAATCCAATCCCCTGATGATATATTAAAGATTTGATCTAAATCTTGTTCTTCAATTATGCACAACAACCAATTTGCCTCATCGAGTCCTGCAATAATATCTTTTCTATGAGATTTTAAAAGATTTTGAATTCTTTCCACGATCTGCCAATGCTCGACCATATCTTGATATGAAGAATCTGTAATTACCTTCACCAGTCACCCTTTTTTTGAATTCCTGTCACCATACTGTCACCTCCTAAAACCAAAAAACCCCGTAAATTATTCATTTACAGGGTCTTAGATTAGGTTTAGTTGTACCGAAGGTGGGAATCGAACCCACACTCCCTTGCGAGAACTGGATTTTGAATCCAGCGCGTCTACCAATTCCGCCACTTCGGCTCAAAAGATCTCTTCCATTTACTCAATCCCTTCATTCAAGAACTGAATCGCGCTGGAGAGAAGCGCGCCGTGTCCCGCAAAACCTTGCGGGATCTACTCCCGCATTTAACTGCGGGACCACTTCGGCCTAAAGTCACCATTCTTGAGCGTATCTCAAGAAGGGCACCAAA
>JAUILM010000660.1 GCA_030432855.1 Bacteroidia bacterium | reverse complement strand
ACTCTCACTTGTCAGGAAAAAGGAAAAGAATCCAGGTGAGGTGCCTTTCAAAGAATGCATGACCACTTGCTTTAGGCTTGATTCCTTTTTTGACAGATATCATTTTGTAATTGAAAAAATTGATGCAGCATTTAATACCTCAGATGCAGACAACAAATTTCTTTGGATTAAATACGAGGATTTTATCGACCATAAACTAGAAGAATTGAACGGCTTTCTGGGAATTCATATTAACCCTGAAACACAAGTCTACCAGTTGGCCAGACAAGTAAACAGGAGTAAAACCTACGGTAATTGGCGAAAATGGTTTACCGAGGAAGATGTTGCATGGATGCAGCCTCTACTTACTCCAATATTAGAAAGAATGGGGTATGATGCAACAGATTGGAAATTGGAAACTCCCGACTCCCTGAATCCCCAATATGGCTCGGAGTATATGGAGCGAATGTTTCGATACAAAAGATCGAAGCTTGATATTATGAAGGGATTAATTGATTATTATTGAGCTTCATCCTCAAAAAGTGATATAGTATAATCCAGTAATTCAGATCCTCCCACAGCCCCATGTCCTGGTACCACACTTTTAACGTTAGGATAAGCTGCCTTGATTTTCGCAACCGTGGCAGACCATTCATCAACTACAGCATCTCCCAGATAGCCCTTTGAGGCATTCATTGATTTTATGAGACAGCCACCAAATAGCACCTGATCGTCAGGAATATATCCAATGACATTGTCCGGAGTATGCCCTGCACCATAGTAGATGATGTGCACGGATGTGTTACCAATGCTTTTTTCCATACTTTCCTGGAAGGTATTTTGAGGAAGAATATTCCCTTCCTCTCTGGCAAGTGTCACCGTTTGTTCCAGTGCATATGAAGGTATCCGTTTGCTATGAACAGCACGCAGACCTCCCAGGCAATCATCGTGGAAATGAGTGGCCACGACGGCCTTGATCTCACTTTGAAGATTTTCCTGAGTCCAATCTAATAGAGCGACCGTTGCAGAATCATCAACTGGTGTATCAAACAGTATGACTTCACCATCTTTGGCATATAGAAGACCATTGCAAGGCACCTTCCCAAAATCATCGGTTTGCAGATAGGAGGTATGTACATACGCGTGTTTAGAGATCTGAGAAATCTTTAGAAGTTCGGATGCATAGGTGATCTCGCCATATTTTCTTTGACAACTGACAAAGAGAATTAGGAAAGCAATGATTGGAAGAAACCTCCCCATAGTATCTATTGATTTAATTTATCATCCAAAGATAAGTACACCATGGGGGACTCATCTGATAAATTGGTCATCATATTTTATAACCAAATTGCAAGGCGGTCTCAGAAACCATCGGGAGCACGACATCAATTTCTTCTGGGGTCAGATTTTCTTTCCAACGACCCACTTTTACTGAGTGATCTTCTGTTGAATAGGCTTTTGATGTTTCCGCTTCCATGAACTTTTCATTATTTCTATCCTGGACCCGGTTGATCCAGGCTACGAGATCCGGGTCATCCCGGTCACCCTGGAAGTTTACGATTTTCAGAACTTTATGAGCAAATTCACGGCTGTCCTGAATCATGTCTTCAAATCGAGACAGATGACAAATGTCCTTTACCTGAGCGTATCCAACCGAATTGATATAGTGCCAATGATGTGCACATCGCTCAATTAATGGTCTATCCAACCATTCTTCCCAATCGTGAGGTCGCGGATGGTGACCCCAATTTTTCGAAATACCCACTTTCAAAGAGCATATGGTGTCCAGAGGATGTCTTACTTGCCAAAAGATGACCGGGTTTGACATGATTTCGTTGAGATGATTCATTGGTACCGATAGTCCCGGTTTGGGGGGATAACCGGGGTCGGAGCGAGGTACTTTCACAGCTATTAGTGATGACTTTTCTAGGTCAATCAGCGTCTGATACGCTGGCTCACTGAGGTATCGATAGGTTGGGAGATGCTTAAATAATTCTCCGAAGATTGAGGTACCACTTCTTCCACATCCCAGAATGACCACATTCGCAGGTGAAACTAACGCATTCATTATTAAGCAATTTATAACAGAAATATAGGGCAAAATCACCCAAATGGGTGAAGGATGGGCCTGACAGGGACTCTACTTTTGAGAGAAATTATTTTATCAACACATTAATCTACCCAAAATGAAAACACTAATAATGAGTTTTTGTGTTGCTGTCTTGACCAGTTTTGCGGCAGTAACAGGTGTAACTGCCCAGGAAGAGGCAGCCACATTTTATCAGAATGATAGCTACCGGGGACAGAAGTTCAACAAAGATGGTGGCGATTATGATCCCAAAAAATGGCAGTATAAGGCACGATCTCTAAAACTAAGAGATGGCTGCTATGCTGTGTTCTACTACAATGATAAGTACGGAAAAAAGAAGGACTACAAAGTAAGCTCTTCGCACAAGAATCTCTATGATCTATTTAAGAAATGGAATTTCAAGTCCAATGACTACTGGAGATATATCTACCGCGTTAAGGTAGTTTGTGGCGGTGGTGGCGAGCAAGCCCATAATGGTAATAACGATGGAGGCATGCGAGCAGACGACTACTATAAGAAAGGATATGTAGTCTGGTATAGAGGAAAAGGCTATCGAGATAGCTATGAAGGTCTTAAAATAGGCGAGTATAATCCCCAAAGGTTTAAGTATGGTGCATCCTCCCTGCGAATACCTAGAGACGTCGAAGTTGTTTTCTATTATAAGGATAGAAACAATAGAGACCAGCAATATGTAGCTACAAAGGACTTGCAGGATTTCTATCGTGAATGTCAGCGATGGAACCTACGTGATGCACGTGATCCCTACAAGTACATTAATCGTGTCGTCATTCGTAAGCGCGGTGGCAACAATGGTCATGCCAACAACGGTAATAATAACAATGGAGGCATGCGTGCTGACGACTATTACAAGAAGGGATACGTAGTTTGGTACAAGGAAAGGGGCTATAAGGACAGCTATGAGGGTCTGAAGCCTGGTGAGTACGATCCCAAAAGATTGAAGTATGGAGCCTATTCATTGAGAGTCCCTCGCGGCAGAGAGGTTGTATTTTATTACATGGATCGTAATAACAGAGAACAGCAATATGTGGTGAGACAGGATTTACAGGATTTTTACCGAGTGTGTGAAAAATGGAACCTCCGTGACAGTCGCGAACCCTACAAATACATCAGGCGTGTAGTCGTACGTGAGGCAGGCGGAAACAACGGAAATGCGAATAATGGAAATAACAATAATGATTACCGCAATGAAAAGTGGTATAATGATTATAAGAGAGGCTATGTCGTATATTTTGAAAAGCCAAATTTTCAGGGTCGGTACATAGCAAAACCCCAGGGAAACTGGAGATATCAACAACTTCCCTTCATTCCTCAGTCCCTGAAACCTTCCAGTAACCGATATTTTGTCATTGAGTACTATGATAGAAATAAGCGCAAAAAAAGTGCAACTATCAAGCAAGAAGTAATGAATCTGAATGATTTCTTCCGCAAAGAAGGTGGTATTCACCGGGACTATGAAAAATATCCCTACAAAGCCCTGACCCGATTGGCCATTATGCGACAATAATTTAGTTAAGACTAATTTATTGGTGTTTTTTGAAAGAGTGCAGGATTTGGTCGTCCTGCACTTCTTTCTTTTTACAAACCTACATTTTGACCATTTTGCTGCAACCTTTCTTAAGGTGACCCCGTCCTTGTTACGAAAGCCGTTTCTACGATTGGCTCAATCCCGAAGCAAAACAAGGACCAATGATCAAACATGCCATTAAGCTCGCCTTTCGAACCTTCTCTCGCCACAAAGCCAGTTT